>CAZWIN010000282.1:0-4189 GCA_964633855.1 uncultured Chitinophagales bacterium | reverse complement strand
TTTGATTGCATCTCCCCCTCAATTGGCCTACATTCCTTAAAAGAAACCGCAACTACCCCCAGAATATGGATATTATTGAAATATTACTTCAGGCACTCGAGTCGGAGCACTCTGTGATGCTGGCAACCATTATTGCCACAGATGGCTCCACCCCCGCCTCGGCGTTTTCAAAAATGGTTATCACCCGAAACGCCTGGAAGGGCACAGTCGGCGGCGGATGTATGGAAGCCGATGTGGTTCAGGCGGCACGAGATCTGTACGGTACAGGCAAAGCGGGGATTGTGACATTTCATCTGAATGAAGACAACATGGTGCAAGGCCTTATCTGCGGAGGCTCACTTGACATCCTGATTGAGCCAGTCACCCGTGAGAGTGTACCGTTGTTGAAGAACATGCAATCACTGCAAAATGAAGGCGAAGATTGCATCGTGGCAACTGTTCTGCACAATGATGGCAGGGTGATTGCGAAGAAAGTGCTCAGGAAGATGCCTGACGGGGTGAATGGAGTAGTGGATGGATGGAGTATGATAACAGCACTGGGTATGGCCCAGGATCAACTCAATACTTCCCTTTCACGCGTGTTTCATCGTGCGGAGACTCAAACAATTCAGCTATCCGATGGTACGCTTCTGCTTGAGCCGGTCCTTGGGCATCCGCACCTGATGATTTTCGGCGGCGGGCATGTCTCACGCTATATCTCACGCACCGCGGCTATGGCAGGATTCCGGGTGACGGTAATTGACGATCGTGCACCGTATGCAAACAGCGAGCGATTTCCTGAGGCGGATGCAACCCTTGCCGTGGAATTCTATAACGCCTTCAATCATGTCAGCATTACATCATCCAGCTATGTCGTAATTGTTACCAGAGGCCATCGCTCGGACGAAGAGATTCTGGAACGGGTGATTGCATCGCAGGCAAAATACATCGGCATGATCGGCAGCAAGCGCAAAGTCCTGACGACGTACGAGCACCTGGTTGAGCGCGGGATTGCACCGGAACAACTGAAGCGCGTTCATGCACCAATGGGGATCGAGATCGGCGCGGCAACAGCCGAGGAAATCGCTGTGAGCGTTGTGGCGGAGCTTATTCAGGTAAGGAGAAATTCGTCCGATGCGCCGGAAAACAAATCCAACGCAATGGCTCCGCTCATCGGCAAACTTAGTGCAAAGAAGTGATTGTGGATTGTGGATTGTGGATTGTGGATTGTGGATTATGGATTATGGATTGTGGATTATGGATTGTGGATTTTCGATTCCCAAGCTTCTGTGGCTCATTCCCGCCACGGGCCTTTGAGCATTCATCAAAGCCCCCCGCGATTCTTTCTCCATCAAAATCTTATCTCATTACAGGTTATCACTCCGAATAACAGGCCATTGTTTTCTGACTGAATTCCATCTGCTGCAAACAACTAAAGGTTATTGAGCCAAAAATATTTTATGCCGGACTATTGACTATTAGATATTATTATGATATCATATCAATATCATTTTGAGGAAAGGGCAATACAATGCAGACTGTTACGGAAAAGCCGGCAAGAAAAATAAGCGGATATGTGGGCGTGGTTGTCTTTGTGCTGTTGGCCGCTGTGGATATTTATTTGGTCAAGGAAACGGTGCAACAGCAGGACCCGACAAACCTGGTGTTTGTTATCCCGCTGATGCTGGTGACGTTTCTGTGCGTCGGCGGTTTCTTTGTTGTCCAGCCGAACCAGGCACGTGTGCTGGTGCTCTTCGGAAAGTATATCGGTACGGTACATGAATCGGGGTTCTTCTGGGCGAATCCGTTTGCACAGAAGAAACATCTCTCGCTCAGGATCCGGAATTTCAACAGCGAGAAGATAAAGGTCAACGACCTCCACGGCAACCCGATTGAGATTGCCGCTGTGGTTGTGTGGCGTGTTGTGGATTCGGCGCGGGCACTGTTTGACGTGCAGAGCTTCGAGGATTTCGTCGCCATACAAAGCGAGACTGCCATTCGTGCGCTGGCATCGGAGTATCCATACGATGCGGCCGATGAAGACCGCTCCTCTCTGCGCGGCAACCCGCAGGAAATAGCAGAGAGTTTAAAGAAGCAGGTACAATCGCGGCTCGATGTTGCCGGCGTTGAGGTGCTCGAGTCACGTATCAGCCACCTTGCCTATGCACAGGAAATTGCACAGGCAATGCTTCGCCGCCAGCAGGCACAGGCAATCATTGCTGCGCGACAGAAAATTGTGGATGGAGCAGTCGGCATGGTGGAGAGCGCGCTCCGTATGTTGAGCGAGCACAAGATTATTGAACTGGACGAGGAGAAAAAGGCGACGATGGTGAACAACCTGATGGTTGCCCTTGTCTCCGACCGCGAAGCCCAGCCGGTGATCAATACCGGAACACTCTATCAATGAGCGAGAAGAAGAAATTCCTGCTGCGCCTTGATGCCGACGTATATGCGGCGTTGGAGAAGTGGGCTGCGGATGAACTCCGCAGCGTGAACGCGCAAATGGAATTTCTTCTGCTGGATGCAGTCCGCAAGGCGGAGCGCCTCAAAAAGCAGGCTGACTCCAACAAGTAATATTCTCTTGCACTGTGGGGGCGGCTTCCGCCAGAGGCGGATATTCGACACACCCCGCCCCTACGGTTTACCTTTCCGTATTTCCTCCACCTCCACAACCCGTATTCCTCTGGGTGGATGCTCAACACTATCCACAAGGGTTTGCATCATTTGTTCGAGCGTGACAAGTCCGAACTGGCGCGCCTTCATTCGCAAGGCTGGAATCAGCCCGGAAATCCAATACAGAGGCAATAGGAGATACGGCCAGCGATGGCCCGGGCCAAGAACGTACCACGGCCTGATAAATGTCGCGTTCATTCCGCTCTCACGGATCATCCTCTCTCCTTCCGCACGCACCTGTACATATTCTTTCATAATGCTCTGTGCTTGCACAACGCTGAGATAAACAACATGCTTCACACCGGCTTCACGCGCAGCGGCAACAGCCTCTCGTACCGAAACCAGGTCAATCTCCTGAAACTGCTGCGCTTTTCCCGGGCCGGGGTGCGCTACTCCGATCAAATGAATAAATGTATCCGCTGGTGCAATCCCGGCGGCGAATGTGGATTTCTCCAGAGCATTGCCAACGATTTTCACGCACCCATCAGGAAGCTTCTGTTCTGATCCTTTCCTTGCCAATGCAGCCACCTTATGACCGCGGCCAAGCAGAACAGGAATGAGCCTCTTTCCTATGTATCCGGTTCCGCCTGTAACAAACACTTGATGTTGATTCATGTATTCTCCAAACTCTTATACCCTCGCCATACCATCTCATTAACCGTTCTCAATTCCCTATTCGCCATTAATCATTTTCTCCTCCAGCAGTTTGCCTCTTCACCCCTCTTCCCATATATTACAACAAGTTTTCCATCAAACCCAAATCGTATTCATCACCCCGGGAGTTCAACATGCTCAGCAAAACCATTCAGAATGCGTTCAACGACCAGATCAGCAAGGAGTTTTACTCAGCCTATTTGTACCTCTCCATGTCTTCATATTTTCAGAGCATCAACCTTCCCGGCTGTGCCCACTGGATGCGGTTGCAGTACCAGGAGGAAGAAGCGCATGCATTGAAGCTGTTTGATTATGTCCACGACCGCGAAGGATCCGTAACGCTTGAAGCTATTGACAAGCCGGGCGTAAAATTCAAAAACGCACTGGATGTGTTTCAACAGGCACTGGACCATGAGCGTGAAGTAACCCGCATGATCAACAAGCTCTACGCGCTTACCCAGAAGGAAAACGATTACGCCGCACAAATTGAGCTGCAATGGTTCATCACCGAACAGGTTGAAGAAGAAAAATCCGCCGGCGGGATTGTTGAGCAACTCAAAATGGTGGGCGACAACAAGAGCGCACTCCTCTACCTCGACCGCCAGCTTGGGATGAGAGCTGCGGGGAAATAATTCTTCGATATGACTTCGCTTCGTAATTCTCTGGTATTCGTTCCTTAGTTCTACTCTTCTTATATCGGGGTGGTGTGAATGGTAGCTGACATCACCCCGATAATGACCAATTCACATTTTGATACAACTCTCACAACTTACCTACAAACAGAATTCCCGGCCCAAAACCCTAGTAATCCCAAGCAATAATTCTCCCAAAAAATAGTGTAAAGGATACTTGACAAACGCCTTTTCGGGTTGTATATTGATAT
>CAZWIN010000281.1:0-4199 GCA_964633855.1 uncultured Chitinophagales bacterium | reverse complement strand
CTCTACCGTGCGTATCTTGAGGATCCCGATTTGCAGGATGCCCGTGCCCGCTGGCCCTTTGTCTGTGTTTGGGATAATCACGAATTTGCCTGGGCAGGATACCAGAGTCAGTATGTGGCAGGAGGCGGCTATAACGCTCCTGCACAAAACCAGAAGGTCTTTGCCAACCAGGCGTGGTGGGAGTTCATCCCGGCGATGGTGCAACAACCCGGTAACCCCAAACTCGAACATTTCGAGGCCCCTGCAGTGGTGGATACACCCATGGAGGAGTTCAACGAAGAGGGACTCTCAGAAGAGCCTAATAACCTGAAGGCGATCAACAGTCTGAAGATCCAGCGTGTACTGCGTTGGGGTAAGAATGTGGATTTGCTGCTGACCGATAACTGGTCATTCCGCTCTCCCGATTTGTCGAGCGATGATTTTGGAACTCCGGATTATCCGAGGGTCTTCCCGCAGGTGCCTTTTGAAATCACAAATTACGGCCGTCATTATAATGGAGACAAACCGCCGGATACCATTCGTTTCAACGGCAAGGATTTTCCTAATCCGACGAAAGATGTTCATGCCATGACTTTCCTGGGGAGTGAGCAACGACGCTGGTTCCTGGAACAGCTCGGAGCTTCTACTGCTCGCTGGAAAATTTGGGGCCACAGTTTTGGCACCCTGGAACTGCGCAGCGATTATCAGAACCTGCCGGGAGAACTGGGAAGTACATGGCCGAAAGATGCCGGGTATGCGGAAGTAGACAATCGATTCCTTCGTGATAAAGACGAGATATTTGATTTCATACGCGACCGGAAGATCACCGGTTTTTGTGTTGTTGCAGGCGACCGTCATGCGTTTCACGCCGGTTTAGCGTGCAAAGCCCTGCCGCCAAAAAAATACGAACCGCTGGGGGTGGAATTCATTACCGGTTCCATATCGCAGCAGACTCTGTTCGAAGTGATGGAAGTAACCATGGCCAAAGACCATCCGAAGCGTGTGCTGCACCTGATTGATCAACCCGATGGCTCAGTGATCCCTTCTATGAATGTTACACCCTTGCATGGAGTGCTTTCGACGTTAAAGTTGAAGGAGACGGGAGATATGAATCAGGCGCGTGCTGTACGAAATCCGGACTTGGCACCGCACCTCTCTTTCGTTGATTTTGGTGGACATGGCTATGGTTTGGTAACCGCCACTTCCGATCAGCTTTCGACCGAGTTCGTATGTATACCACGGCCGTTTGAACGCAGTGAGCGTCCGGATGGAGGCCCTTTGGCCTACCGTGTTGTGCACCGTACACGTTTATGGAAGGCAGGCGAAGCGCCCAAGCTCGAGCAGGAAATCCTGGAAGGCGACCCGCGTTATTCGATCTGAGCCTTTGCTTGTGCTCGCAACTGCGCGGCGCAAACACGACAAACCTTCGCGCCAACTTTACCGGGACACTCCCATATACACCTGGTTAACAAACAGACGATGACTAAAAGTAAATTAATAGAGATGAACAATGTCGGCATCGTCGTGGAGTCCCTGGACAATGCTATTTCTTTCTTCGCCGAAATCGGGCTGACCCTTGAAGGACGGGCAATGGTTGAAGGTGAATGGGCCGGACGAGTAACGGGACTCGGAAATCAGTCTGTAGAAATTGCCATGATGGTTACCCCGGACGGGCACAGCCGGCTTGAACTCTCACGATTTTTGACCCCGCATACAATAGCAGACCACAGGACTGCTCCGGTGAATTCGCTTGGCTATCTCCGCATTATGTTCAGGGTGGACAACCTTGACGAATTGCTCCCCAGACTTGCAAAACATGGTGCTGAAGTGGTTGGAGAAGTAGTGAATTATGCGAACATCTACCGGCTCTGTTACATTCGCGGAACGGAAGGGATTCTTATCGGATTGGCACAACAACTTGGCGATCAAACAACGAAGGACATTTTAGAAAAAACCTGACGGCACAATCGGGACAAAATGTTCATTGCACTATCAGATGTGACAATCACACAGGCAAGAAAACCATCACCGGGTTTCTGAAACGTTGAACGAAGTCGTTCTGCCCTGAGTTTTCTTGAATCAGATGGAGAAGCTTCGGAATAAGTATGAACCTCCTCATCTTTGGAGCGACAGGTGGGACAGGCCGGGCGTTAGTGGAACAGGCGCTTGCGCAGGGCCATGTCGTGACAGCATTCGCGCGCAACTCGGCCAAGCTAACGGCAACACACGATAACCTGCGCAAGGTGAAGGGCGACATTCTGAAGTACGACTCCGTGGAATCGGCAATGCGCGGCCAGGACGCGGTCTTATCAGCCCTTGGCATCCGTGTCAGGGTCCTATCCTTTATCGCCGTCATTATCATTTGCCAGGCCGTTGCCCGGTTCTCAGGCTTTGTGGGGCCAGTGGGATGGCTCGTCCGGATCGGGATACCGTTACTCTCGACGCTTGTCATCTATGGCCGGACAACAACCCTGTCGAAAGGCACAAAGAATATCATCGACGCGATGGAGAAGCTGGGCGTAAGGCGTTTCGTTTGTCAGTCTTCCCTGGGTATTGGTGACAGCAAAGGAAGGCTCGGGGTGCTGTACAATTTCGTGTTGATTCCCCTGATGTTACGAAACATTTTCAGGGACAAAGAACTTCAGGAGAAGCTTATCAGGGAAAGCACGCTCGACTGGATTATTGTCCGCCCATCCAGGCTAACCAACGGCCCCCAAAGAGCCACCTATAACCATGGGCCAAACGTTGGAAGCGAATTCATCACACTATCAGTTTCTCGGGTGGATGTGGCTGAATTTATGTTGAGACAAGTAGGGGGAGATGCATATTTACGCAAGACGCCAGGGCTTGCATACTGATTCGCAAAAACAACGTCACTTCGCGCGGACAACACCCACCCGCATTCTGTTGTATGGCTGTGTTGATTCTTGAAACAAGAACCGGCTGGGTTCGTTCTATTGCATTAGTAGCAAACGAAATTGAATTGTTGGGAGTAATTTCAGATACAGGCCGGTGTTGTTGCAGAGAGCACTAAGGAGCAATCGCGTGGAAATGAGATTAAGTTCGCCCAAAAAAACCGCAAGACTTGCAGGCCTATTGTACCTTCTCTGGATAATCACAGGCCTCTTTGCTTTGATGTATGTGCCGTCGCAGATTAATACACGGGGTGATGCGGCTACTACGGCCCAAAATATTCTCTCCAATGAACTCCTGTTCCGAACAAGTGTAGTGAATGATCTTATCGGTAGCACGATTTGGGTGGTTATGGTATTGGTTCTCTTTCGATTGTTCAAACAGGTAGACGAGCGTCAGGCCAGACTCCTGTTCGCTTTTGTCATCGTGCAAATACCCACTGCATTTTTTATGGGGGCATTGAATATTACGTCGCTCATGATTCTTAAGGGCGAAGTACTGAAGACATTTGAACTTACCCAGAGACAAGACCTGGCGTTGCTCCTTCTCAGAATCACCGACTACGGAGTTTTGACATTAGAGTTATTCTGGGGCCTCTGGCTTTTCCCGCTGGCGATCCTGGTCTACAGGTCGCGCTTTCTTCCCCGTTTTCTGGGCGTCTGGCTGATGATCACCGGCGTTTTCTATGTGGCCTTGTGCCTTACGAGTATCATGCTGCCTCAATACAAGAATATGGTACTGAACAGCGTATTCGCCTTGCCGATTGAACTTGGAGAGGTAGCATTCATGCTGTGGCTCTTGATAAGAGGCGCAAAGGAACAGTCAATTGATAGTGGATCGTATAAGGCTCTGACTAATGAACTGTAGTGAGAGGGCCGTGAGCCTGCGGGCGCATAACACGCCGCACTATGTACGCGCACTCTTTTGGTGAGGCGTAATGTGAGACGTTTGGCGTAAGAAGGTGTGTGCGCCCGTTCGTCCGGCAGGCGCACCGGCCAGCAAATCTGAGAGAAGGGCTTAGTGCCCGCCGCTTCGTTATGCTGCAAGGCGGTGGCGAAAGAGCACACTCGGGATATGAACCAGCGATTGCATACACTCTGGAAGCACCTGCCGTCAGTTGCATCGGTTGCCGTTGGAATCCTCCCCATCCTCATCCTGGTAATGGTGTTTGATGTACCACGGAAGATTATCGGGAAAGGTGCTCTGGCTTATGCGGTGGGTGCGGTGGTGATCAAACTGCCGTTATACCACATGCTCGTCGCCAAGGTTCTTCACAAAAAATTGTCCAACAGATTGCTCGCCCTTGC
>CAZWIN010000280.1:0-4211 GCA_964633855.1 uncultured Chitinophagales bacterium | reverse complement strand
CGGATATACTGGTCATCAGCACCACCCACAAGTCTGGCGACATCCGCCTCTTGCTGGGGGAACTGTTCTTTGTATGACGTAAGAGTTCTGGAAAGGGATTTGATCGCAATATCCGTTGCGTCTCTCGTCGCTTCAAGTTCTGCGAGCTGAGCAATGACCTTCTTTGATTCATCATCAAGCGAAACAATACCCTGGCTTTCCATGTATTGCTGCAGCGAGCTTTCCGCTTCATCAAGAACAGACCGTTTGTCCCTTACTTGTGCAGCAAGAAATTCGCGCAGTGCACGTGACCTTGCACGGCTCGTATAGATATTCCGGTTGAAATATGTTTGCGCGTAAAGATTGGCAACAAGTGCGGCCTCTTCTGCGTTTCTACTCTTTGCCGTGATCTTGATAATATCTGTCTCTCTTAAGGGATCAAAATCAACCACGTCAGAAAGGCGCCCCGTAATCTCATCCAGGGAAGCAAACATTCCTGCCTGCCCGCGCTCCGCTGAGGGCTGAATGATGGGGATTGGGTTTCTGCCCAGAGAGTCAAGGAATTTCTTTTCCAGAAGGCGTGTCGCTACCGTATCAGCAATAGAACGGGACTTGAGTATTTCAAGCTCATTTTTGATATTTTGGAGAACCTGCCTGTTTGGACCTTCCACGGAAACCGGAAAACTTGGGAGCTTCTGGTCAATCAATACCGTTGAAGTCGCCTGATAGAGTGGGTCGGCCAACTTATAGTACAAAAGAGAAACTATCATACATCCGACAAAGGCGCCTAATGCAATCCACTTCCCTCTGGAAATAATCGCAACATAATCCTGAATTGTGCGCTCGCTTTTTTGATGCTTGCCTTGTTGCGCACCATTACTTGCTTTCATCTGCCCATCCTTATCTATCCAAATCCTTACGTATCAAGCGTTTTACTGCATGGTGTACTACAAATATATGAGGTTATCAATTGAGATGCGAATAGACAACTATCATGCCTATTTGCCAATTCCAGTGTGTTTATCAAGGAAGTGAAACTGCTTAAATGAAGTAATTACCCCACTTCTTGCTGTAAAATAACTGGAAAAATCATCATAGATTTCGTGGCGTGAGTCACAATACACAAAAGGGAGAAAAGCGGTCTTTTTGGGTCTTGGGAAGGTAAGAATGGGTATGCCGCACGGAGTAATAGAGGTAATCTCATCATAATACTTCGGAACAGCATTATGCGATTTCTTGACAGGAGCGACCGTTATACGTGATGCATCTTATTAATAACAAATCTATGTTTACCACTCCTTGCGACCGGCATTTCGGGTGTTGATTGTACACTGATGTTGCTCCCTTCAAATTTTTGTTTCAATACACCCTGTATTTCCTTCGCCTCCTCAGGTAATTGCCTGGTTACTGTTCGTATGAGCAGTACAATATCGCCGTTCTCCTCCTGAACAACAGAGAACTGATCCACCCATTGCCGGCTCCGCAACAAATGCGCAAAAAACTCACCATGCACTTTTGCCCCTTTCTTTGTAAAGACAAAATCGTGGGAGCGGCCCTGTATCGGGCTGAACAATGGTAATCCCCTACCGCATGGACAATCCTCAGGTCTTCTCGATCCCATATCGCCGACACGATAACGAATAAACGGCATGCTGAAATTCAGGAGATCTGTCGTGATCAATTCACCCGTTTCCCCGGGGGCAACAGGATCTCCGCGGGCATCGACAACTTCCATAATTGCCCTTTCGGATACAGCATGCAAACCGAGATGTGCTTCGCATTCAAAAGCAAAACCCCCACCATCATTAGCTCCGTACAGATCAAACACTTCGCATCCGAAAGCCCGTTCAATAGTATCGCGATGCCTGGGGAGGAGAGACTCGGCGCTTGTAAAGACCGACCTCAGATGAAAGTCGCGCATGCCGTTTGACTCGGCAAAGGTAGCGAGAAGATTGGCACTGGAGGCATACGCGTGCATGTATGAGATCTTCGATTCACGCATCATACCAAGCCATCTTGCCATGTTTGCTTCCGTCATATCAAAAGATGACAATGCCTTCCAGTTGTTAAGCCTGACATACACCATTTTCTTCAAATCACTTGTTGTAGGGAAAATGGATGAGCCTCCAAGGTACACAAGCATATCTCCGGGCCTCCATCCACCTGTGTGCCATTGCCTGTACATGGTGGCCCAGTGTGAACTCCGGGCATCCCTATCCATAAAATATGAAAGCGGTATACCTGTTGAACCACCCGTCGCTTTCTTCTTTGGAGAGAATTGCGCCATATTTCTTGCTATGAAATCTCCCTGGCGTGCGCGTATTGTATCCTTTTCAAGAATTGGAAGCCGAGAAAGATCGTCAAGCGTTGTAAAGTCAGCGGGCGTGCAACCTTCGCAATCAAACAATTCGCGGTAGTATACGGTGTTTGTGTATGCATGCGCTACGAGTTTTTTGAGCGCATTGACTTGATTCATACGGTGAATTGCAGGCGAGCTCCATTGCGTATGAAGATATTCTTCGTACACATTCAGGGCGTCAGTATCTCTGAAACGGTCAACAAGGCAAAGTGCAGCCCTATTCAACAAGTCCGACTTCATGATAGGACCCCCTTTCAATTTTCCTACACCAGGAAATGCTACCCGGCGTTAATACCTATGTTGCAGAAAGAATAACCTCATCATACACCTGACTCAAGCGTCTGATCACAGTTCCGATGTCAAACAGGTCGGCTGCTTTGGCATGGTTCTTCCATCCCATAGTCTCTCTCAGTTTTTCATTTGCCAGAAGATAGTTGACCTTGTCGGCAAGGTCGTCTGAATTGCCGAATTGCATAAAGAAGACGTTCTCGCCTTCAGTCAAAAGATCGGGAACACCGCCCACGGGAGTACATACAACCGGCAGGCGCGCGAACATTGCTTCGACCAATGAAACAGGAAACCCTTCATGGTATGAAGGGAGAACAAAGACATCCGCCTGTGCAAACTTCTCCAATTTTGCAGGGCCGGCAACCCATCCGCAGAATTCCACATTGTCCTGGATCCCCTTCTCACGGCAGACCGCCTGACATTTTTCTATCTCCCCTCCACCGCAAAGAAGAAATTTTGCGGAAGGATTTTTCCGGATGACTTTTGGGATCGCATCAAGCAGCACATAAATACCTTTTCTCTCGTAGAGCATTGTCATGTACAAAATATTCGCCGATTTCCTGTCTGCCCTGGGCACCAGCTTTTCAAAATCCGTCCCATTGACCGGGTTATACAGAACCCTGATGCGCGCACCATTTGAGATCGAAAGGAAGTAGTCCTTCCACGATGGGGAAAGAACAATAACAGCATCCACCCAGCCAAGATACTTCGATATAAGTGCCTGAAACATCTGTAGATTGCCAGCATAAAACTCCTTGAACCTTGCTCCGTGGATATGAACAATCACTTTCTTACCAAACATTTTCCCGAGTATCCCGAACAGCATCTTCCTGTAAAAACTCTTGTAGTCTGCCGCATGAATGTGCACCAGCCTGACTTTCCGCGTGGCAATTCTCGGTATGTATTCCAGAAGTCCAAGAACAAGTCCGACAATTTTTTTGTGGAACGCGCCTCTCCGTGAGGTAGCAATATACCTGACTTTATATTTCCCGAAATCTCCACACCTGAAGTAGTTCGACAATACTGAAGAAATGCCGCGAAAGTCGTCATTCTTCGGAAATGGGCCCACCATCAGTATGTCAATCTTTTCCGGCACGCCGCCTATTTCACGTAGCCTTGGTCATGGCCGCGACGGAGCAAGTCTCCGGAGAATCGGGCGAAGAAGCAGCTGACAAGAAATGAGTAATGGTAATCGTCGAAGGTTGCCCAATGCAACCCGGTGCATAGTTTTATACTTCTCCTTCTGGATTGTGGCAACAAGTTTCAAGTAATCCCTTTGATGCCTTTGCTGTGCGTCATCGGTCGGCACCTCCTTTGAACGCTTTTCCAGGTCTGCAATTGCCCGGTCATGGTCGCTTCCCGATAATGGGACCGGTTGAAAATAATCATTCAAGCGAACAGGGATAGCTTTGTACTCCACAGTACCATCGCGGCTTAACACAATGTTAAGGACGATGCTGCGTCTACAGTCTTCAGACCATCCCTGGTCAAACACGAAATTGCCGAGACTGTACGCAATGAGTTTTCCTTTGTATGATTCTATGCCCTGAAGAACATGAGGATGGTGGCCAAGAATAATATCGGC
>CAZWIN010000279.1:0-4215 GCA_964633855.1 uncultured Chitinophagales bacterium | reverse complement strand
CGGTATCGTTGCCATTAGTAGTACTCACAAGGGAAATGTGATTCCCGGGGTTGCTATTGCCACAGCGCTAATGCCTCCATTATGTACTGCAGGGTATGGTTTGGGGACAGGTCAATTCACATACTTTTTCGGTGCGCTCTATTTATTTACCATTAACACCGTATTCATCGCCATTTCCTCGGTAGCGATTTCACAGATACTAAAGTTTCCAATCAAAACTCTGGTTAAGGATACCGACAAGAGGAGGGTAAATCGGACAATCTCTGCCGTGATTCTCGTGACCATTATCCCAAGTATCTATTTCGGTTATGGCTTGGTTCAAAAGGAGAGGTTCACCCAGAACGCATCGAGGTTCACGAAGAGCGTAAGCGTATTCCAGGGTAGTGTTTTGCTTAACACCGAGCTCAACCCCGGAGCTAAAACCATCCGATTGATTTATGGTGGAAATTCTCTGACCGAGGCGCACAAAAAGCTCATTCAAGTTCGAGCGAATGATTTTTCTCTCAACGATGCGGAAGTGATGATCGAGCAGGGCTTTTCTTTAAGTGACCTGAATGGAAGCACAAACGAGATCGATAAACTCAGAAGTGAAATAAGCAGGCTGTTGGCGGAACGCGAGAGGCAACGGGAGAGTGAGAGTCAAAGGATGCTGCTCGGGAAGAGCCTGTTGTCAGAAATAAGGAATCTCTACCCTCAAGTTACCTCTTGCTCCTATTCGGAAGCATCGACCTTCACCGACACGTTGAGAACACCGGAGGAGGGCGAGCTGGTTATCTTTTCTACAAGTCGCCCTTCGTTGACGAGCTCAGATAAAACAAAGATTAAGAACTGGCTACACTCAAGGCTGGATTCGGAGACAGCCAGAGTCTTTTTTCAAGAATCAGCCCAATGAGTTTTTCATATGGAGAAGATGCATGCACGGTGACCCCCTGGCACCAGTTCTGCTGATACTCTTGATCATGCTTTCTGCAGCAAAGCTTGGGAGCGAGATCTTTGAGCGCCTCGGACAGCCTGCGGTGCTTGGCGAATTGATGGTCGGGCTTGTTCTCGGGAATCTCATTCTTCTCAACCCGGACTGGACGCTCTTTGAACCTCTTCGCGTCGCAAACATCACCGGAGGTTGGGCCCATATCATTGACAGTCTCGCCCGCCTCGGCGTAATACTCCTTCTCTTTGAAGTGGGGTTGGAATCAACTGTCTCCGAGATGGCAAAAGTTGGAACCTCTTCGTTGCTTGTGGCGCTCATTGGTGTGGTTGCGCCGTTCATTCTCGGCTTTGGCGTCAGTTACTTATTCATCAAAGAAGTCCCTGCTGATGTTCTCGTTCATTTTCCATTGAACTTCAACGTCATGAACATTCACCTGTTCATCGGAGCAACCCTTTGTGCTACGAGTGTAGGAATTACGGCACGCGTGCTCAAAGACCTGGGCAAGTTGCAGACGAAGGAGGCAAAAATCATTCTCGGCGCGGCTGTAATCGATGATGTGTTTGGATTGATCATCCTCGCCGTCGTGGCAGCCATAGTCGCTGCTTCGATTACTGCAACTGAAGTAGGCGTGTTTTCGCTTGTTAGAATAGCAGCAATGGCAATAGGCTTTTTCGTCGTTGCCATTGCCCTCGGGGTTGTGGTCGTCCCTCGCATCTTGCACTATCTGGCAAAACTCAGGACAGCGGGCATGATGGTCATCTCCTCGCTGCTCCTCTGCTTTCTTCTTTCCTGGTTGGCAGATGCCGTTGGACTGGCAACTATAGTGGGCGCATTTGCGGCCGGACTCATTCTTGAGGAGGTGCACTTCAAAGAATTCAAAGAGACTGTCCGCCTTCACCAGTTGATCCGCCCCATCTCGACCCTATTCGTGCCGGTTTTTTTTGTTCTGATGGGTATTCAAGTAAGACTAGAAACCTTTACAGATTCCAGCGTGGTTGGTTTTGCACTGGGATTGACCGTTGCTGCCATCATCGGCAAACAGGTGTGCGGATTGGCTGTGGTCGAGAAACAATTGGACAGAGTGAGCATTGGCGTCGGAATGATCCCGCGAGGCGAAGTGGGACTCATCTTTGCGGGGATAGGCAAGGCATTGAATATCGTGGACGGCGCTCTCTATTCCGCAATCGTCATCATGGTTATTCTGACAACATTGATCACGCCACCCGTACTAAAGCTTACTCTGTCTCGCTGGAATCGTCGAGCGTGAATCTCACCTGAACAGCAGTGTTCACGTGGAGAATTGATCCGATCCTTTCCAACACGTCTCCTCCTCCTTTTGTGCTTGATGTTCTGGTCGAGCAGTGTATATTGTACCAGTCGTACGATACGCTTCCCGGAGCTTGCACCGTGTAGTTCACCAGCGAAAGTAATGGAGCAGCCGCATGTCCGAACAGATGAACCTCACGCTTGAATCGTTGAATACCTTCTGGAGTCAATTTGTTCTTTTCCTTCCTCAACTCGTCGTTGCTGCGCTTCTGCTCATCGTGGGTTGGCTGGTGGCGAAGCTTCTCCGCAAGGTCATGATCAAATTGCTGAAACTTCTCCGTCTGGACGTTGCCGCAGAGAAGGCGGGCGTTGAGGATTTCCTGCTGCAAGGTGGAGTGCAGTATACAACGATAACCATTCTCGCCAATCTCATTTATTGGTTCATCATGTTCGCGGTGTCGCTGGCAGTATTGAATAGCCTTGGTCTGCCGGCTGCGGCGGAGCTCTTCAACAGGATTATCCTCTACATACCAAATATTATCGTCGCCGTGCTGGTTCTGATTTTTGGAACGTTGTTCGCGAAACTCATCCGCGGAGTGACGTTCACCTATCTAAGTAATGTTGGTATCGCTGGTGCAGAATTTGTAAGCCATGTTGCCCAGTGGGCTCTCTTGATCTTTGTAGTGTCTGTCGCCCTGGAGCAATTGGCTATTGGAGGCCAGGTCCTCGTCTCGGCATTCCAAATCGCCTTTGGCGCGTTATGCCTTGCTCTTGCCCTTGCGTTTGGGTTGGGAGGAAGGGAATGGGCGGCACATATCCTTGAGAAACTCTGGAAGATCAAAAGGTAACCGATGATCATTGACTGTCATACGCACGTCAACAACTATCACGATGAAGAAGTGGAATCCCTCTCGACGTGCCTCGGTGATCTTCAGAAAGAGATGAAGAGAAACCGCGTCGATATTTCACTTGTACTGACCTCGTACAAAGTCACCGGTGGTCGACCATCGACGAAGGACGTGGTGAACGCAACGCGCAATCTGAAGAATGTCTTTGTTGTAGCCGGGCTGAGCTATCTGCACTTTGATCCTCATGAGTTGCTTGAGATCCGCGAGTTCATCACGGAGGGTACAGTGCGCGGGCTGAAGATATATCCCGGGTACGAACCTTTCTATCCACACGATGTTAAGTTCGAGCCCGCGTACAAGCTTGCCGCTGAAATGCAGATCCCTGTCATGATTCATACGGGAGACACGTACACACCAAAAGGAAAGCTGAAATATGCTCACCCTTTGAATGTGGACGAAGTAGCGGTGGAACATCCCGACGTCAATTTCATCATCTGTCACCTCGGCAGCCCATGGTTCAGAGACTGTATGGAAGTTGTCTATAAGAACAAGAACGTCTATACGGATATTTCAGGATTGGCGTTGGGAAACTTTACTGACCGGTTTGAGAGCTATATGCATAAACAGTTGCAGGAGATGCTCGTTTACGGTGTCGAACCGGACAAGGTACTCTTCGGAACTGACTGGCCCATTTCTTCAATGGAATCGTATCTTGAATTTATTGAAGAGTTGAGTATCCCCGAAAAGGATCGAAAGAAGATCATGTATCAAAACGCAGCCAGCCTGTTTAAACTCCCGCTCAGTGAGACCCCTTTTAACCTTGGCTCACTGTTCAACAAGCTCAAATAAACAACCGGGGGGGGTAACCCGCCCCATAGTAGACGAACGTACGCTCGCCGGGATGTTGTGATGGAGGCTTTCACGTTCGAGAATATCTCGTATCTGTTGCTTCAACAAGCAAGTCCTGGTTGTGCCATGAATACAACAGGAGGATGCCATGACAACTATTAATCACACAGTATTTGAGAAGAATATCGTTGTCCGTGGAATTGCAATTGAAGATTTTAATCAACTTGTAGCTTTGCAACTGAAATGCTTCCCCGGTATGAAGCCGTGGCAACGGGAGCAAATCGAAAGCCAGTTGGCGACCTTTCCTGAAGGACAGATCTGCAT
>CAZWIN010000278.1:0-4218 GCA_964633855.1 uncultured Chitinophagales bacterium | reverse complement strand
CTTGTCATTCACCGTAAGCGGAAGTGATACGAGGTTCCATCCTTCAATCACGGAGATTTGTTCTGTTACCGGTGCAAGGCCGAACGTAACACTTATTGTATGATTTGATGCAATGGATGTAAAGCTGTATGAGGAATCCGGTGTACTGGAGTTTCCATCAACTGTCAGCGTGGCAATGACATATCCCGGAGAAGGCGTGATAGTAAATGTCTGGGATGAACCGTAAGGCACTGTTATTATTCCGGAGGGGAATATCGTTCCGTTGGGGCCGGCATTTGCCGAAATGGTGTACTGATTGATCGCAAAGGAGGCGTGAATCGTATGTGTTGTGCTCACGCCTGCAAATGTAAAGCTGGATGTTGAGTCGGTCACTGCCCCGTCCACATAAACACTGTCAACATGGTAGCCGGTTGAAGGTGTTATGGCAAATGTCTGGTTTGTGCCATACGCAACAGACACAGCCCCTGATGGATTGATTGTACCGTGTGAATCTGCAGTCGCAGTAATTGTATATCGGTCAATGACAAACACTACGCGGATAGTATGGGCTGCCGTAACGTTGAGAAAAGTGTAGCTCGTCGAAGAATCAGTATTGAGGCCATCAACAATAACGCTGTCAATGCTGTAATGGGCATTGGCCGTTATTGTGAAGTTCTGGCTCGTCCCGTGAGTCACCAGCACGGATCCTGATGGCGTGAGTGTGCCTCCAGTCCCTGCAGTTGCTGTGACTGCGTATTGGTTGATTTTGAACACCGCCCGTATGGTATGATTGGCGGCGATGCTAACAAACGTGTAGCTTGCTGTCGAATCAACCTTCACGCCGTCCACAATCAGGCTATCAACATGATAACCGGTAGCGGGTGAGATGGAATAGGCCTTGTTCGAACCATAATTTACGACTGAAGTGCCTGCAGGAGTAATGGTGCCATTTGCACCGGCACTGGCAGTAATGCTGTATTGGTTGATGGCAAACTTCGCGCTGATGGTATGTGGAGCGATGACATTCGTGAATTGATAGTTTGATGGTGTACCGATGTACGATCCATCTACAAATACGCTGTCAATATGATATCCTGTATTCGGGGATATGGTGAACGATTTGTTTGTTCCGGAGTCCACCTGAACGATTCCACTCGGGCTAATGAAACCGTTTGATCCTGCAGTTGCAGTAATCGCGAAGGTGGTAACACCGGCTTTAAATATGAACCTCGCGCTCACCGGCAGGTGGTCCGAGCCGTAATGAATGCCATTTGCCACGGAGTCCGGCACAGCGCTGTTCGGCATTCGGTTGATACTGTCGTTATAGTGTGCACCATCATTTCCGACTGCTGTCATTGAATTGGCGAGGTAGGAGATTTTGCCATTTCCCTCGGCAATGGCACGCGAGAAGAGCAACATGTCAAACCGGTCATCCATGCCACCGTTGGCGCCTCCGCCGAATGAACGCACTCTCGGGCTTTGAGTGTGGTACTGGGCATACGATGCGTTATTCCAAATCCCTGTTAAATGAAGCGTGTCAACAAAATGGCCGTCGTCTCCCGGGTTATTGAGAAGGAGCTTTGTGTAAGCGGATTCAGTTGACCCGTAAATGTTAAAGTCGCCCGTAACAATAAAGAACTTTCCGTTCGGGAGGGCATTGGTCACTTTTCTCAGGCTATCCACCTCGGCGGCACGCAAAGCTTCATTTGAACTTCCTGAACTTGCCTTCAGATGCACTGCGTAAATTCTGAATGTATCCGCAGCAACCGGACTGTAGAGTTTGAACTCGCTGATATCCCTGAGAGCAGTCTTGATCGGCGTGTTGGTTACGGAGGTAAACTCGGTGGTTTTGTAGTAAATGGCGTTATATGTATCGCCACCGATAAAGCTGAACGGGCCTTGAGTAAATTGCCCGGGGAAGGCCACATTCACTACCCTGCTGAAGAAACTTGACATGGCGCTGCTATTGGTCATTTCTTCCACAACGAGGACGTCGGGCCTGGTGTAACCCAGCACCGCCCGATAGTATCCATCTCGTGAAGCATCGGCCGTCGTGTAGTTAAGCACGTTCCAATTCATCACTTTGAGCGTATCCTGGGGAAATGCGGTGTTGAGGGTGAGAAATGCACTAAGAAGAATGGTAAACCTGGCTATCTGCACTGAGTTACTCAATTATTACTGTTCTGTTCGTAAATAAAATTACAGCAAAAGCTCCGGCGAAAAAAGTCCTTCGATATTTTTATTATCTTCGTTTTGTAGAAATATTTGCGATCACCTCTCGGAGCAATTGAATTCAAGCATGAAAGGCCTTGCCTTTCCTGAATCTGTATTTGACTTTCTTCCAAGTCCTCGCTACTTTTTAACCGATTTCCGCCTGTTATTTTCGTGCAGCCTCACGGCCAATTCGTGTTCATCTTTCCCGAATCCTGTATCGTCCATCTGAAAGGATCACCCGTATGGAACCGGTAACGCCTTCGCCTGTCCCGCAAGCAACGCCACCGCCACAAAAGAAGCAGAGTATCGTAGGAGGATTGGTACTCATTGCCGTCGGAGTGTTGTTTCTGCTCCAAAACCTGCTTCCGGATTTTGACTTCGGCGATTACTGGCCGCTGATTCTTGTTGCAATAGGGGCCGGATTGCTCTGGAATTCCCGGAAGAATACTTAACGGAGGTAATATGAAAACCGGGCGCGTATTCTGGGGTGTATTTTTTGTTGCAGTAGGATTCCTCTTCTTACTCGGGGAGCGCTTTGAGCTCGATCTCGATGTAAGTGTTATCTGGCACTTGTGGCCGGTGGTGTTAATTCTCATCGGGTTGAAGTATCTCTTCAAAAATCCGGCAGTCAAAGTGGCTATTGCCGTTATCACTGCGCTGCTCGTTGCCCTCTTCATCTATTCGGTCTTCAGTTTCAATTGGATTATGGGACATGGTGATGATGAAAGTTATGTAGGGCAGGGCCAGGATCTCTCCCAGCCGTATGATTCCACAATGAAGAAAGTCTCATTCCGGGTTGACCTCGGAGCCGGGACATTTCTGCTCGATGGAACGAGCGATGACCTTATCACCGCGTCGACTAACACAACATTCGGGAAGTATTCGCTCATGAGTGAGTCTTCGGGCGATGCGACAACTCTCAGCCTCAACTTCGAGGGAAAATCCCGCCGCTTGAACCTGCGAAAGATGAAGAACCGTGCGGAGGTGAGGTTGAACCCCAACCCTGTGTGGGATGTAGATGTTGATGCAGGCGCGGCAAAGGTGGATTTTGACATGAGCCCCTACAAGGTTGAGAATTTCACGCTTGATGCAGGCGCAGCCACGGTAAAACTGAAGTTCGGCGGACTTGTACCGGAACTGCATGGCCGGATACAGATCGGTGCTTCGTCTCTTCGGATCGAAATCCCTGACTCTGTTGGCTGCGAGATTACACTTGATACCGGACTCTCCAGCAAACGCTTCTCCGACTTTGAAAAGGTTGACGATGACACATACCAGACTCCCGATTTTGAAAAAGCGGCGAGCAAAATCTATTTGAGCATTGAGGCGGGTGTGTCGAGTATTAGGGTGGTGAGGTATTGAGATAGAAATGAAATGGACGGAATGTGGTTATCATCCTTTGTTTGATAGAAATACCCCCATAATTCGTCTAGCAAGTAGTTAGGTGCAGTCGCCCTTCAAGATAGTGGAATGAAAGCGTACGACATGAAGGTTCATAGTATGGTTTGTCTGATGCTGTTCGTGGTGGCCGGCTTTGCATTAGCCCAGTATCCTCAGTTGACAATCCGTGAAATTCAAGAAGTGCAGTTAGATTCACTACTCTTATTAGATACCCTCCAATGCACCCAACCGGCTCACTGGACTCTGCAAGCATCGCCATATTATCTGGACACTGTTACGGTAACAGCTGTCTGTGTTGTACCGGCGAGAGTAATGAGCTATACGGTTTCGGGGTTCAATCTCCTACTTGCCGACACAGGCAGTCATACCCAATGGGCAGGGCTTTTTGTTCGCCCAAGTGCTGATACATTGTCGGCTATACAGTGGGGCATTCTCAACGTTGAGCAGGGTGATATCATTCGCTTTGTGGGATATGTTGATGAATTTCCAACGGGATCTTGTGAATCGACGACGGAGATCGTTCCAATACTTTCTATTCCGTTGGAGATTATAGGGACGGCTTCTATAGCTCCGCACTTACCTGTAAAAATAGCTGAGTTCTCTTCGGGTGGGTTTCCGGGAGGA
>CAZWIN010000277.1:0-4227 GCA_964633855.1 uncultured Chitinophagales bacterium | reverse complement strand
GCCATGCTCCGAATACAGAACATAATTCGTTTTATGCTGGATGGCAACACGCGCAACCGTACATCCTTCCACTAAGGGTGGCGGTTCTTTGCCTGAGAGGTAGCTCTCCCACCCGAATGATGCGAGACTTTTCAACGGTTCGGCGTTCACCCTTCGTCAGTCATCTGTCTCAATATCAATCACTGCCTTCCCTGCCTGTACCCGGCTGAGAAAGTCCACCACCTTCATATGTTCCGGATGAGCCTGATATTCTTTCAATCCGTCCCTGTCCGTAAATTCTGCAATAAGAACAAAGTCATACGACTGATCGGAATGTTCAATAGCGGAACCGACTTCCAGCATCTTTATCTGTGGAATCTTTGCAGGAAGCGCCTCGAACAGGGTCTTTGCATGATGCAGGTTCTGCGTTCGTAGGGCACCGTCTGCAAATTCCCTGAATTTCCACATAACAATGTGTTTGAGCATGTTTTTATTTCATGATAGTCATGGATTACAATCCGAGCAACTTTTTCATCTGCCTTCTGTTCGGCTTCGCCCCGCAATACAATTCCGATTGGAGCGCGGCCTGATTTACATACATTTCCGTACCACTTACCGCTTTCGCGCCTGCCTGTTTCGCATCGCGTAACAGTTTTGTCACAGGAGGATTATACACTGCATCGAAAACAACTTTACAACGGAGCAATGATCTCCGGATTGGAGTATTGTTGACATCCGGAACCATCCCTACGGATGTGGCATTAGCCAGGATATCGAACTTCAATCCGCCAAGATTCTTCATTGCAACAAACTTGATTTTAAACTCTGATGCAAGTCTGCGGGCTGCGCGGGCTGTCCGGTTTGCCACGGTAACGCTGGCGTCACGCGCACACGCCTCATGGATAATTGCCCTCGCAGCTCCTCCTGCACCAAGCACAAGCAGCTGCTTTCCTCTAACAGAGATCGTGTCCTCAATGGCATCAAGCGCACCCGGAGCATCAGTGTTCGTTCCGCGCAATCGTCCGCTTCTCCTGATAACAGTATTGACCGCGCCAATTGCACGACCTGTTTCGTCAACATTATCGAGATGGGCCATGATTGATTGCTTGTGCGGGATTGTCACGCTGAACCCGTTGAGCAAAGGAGCAACAGTGTTCATGAAACGGGCTAACTTCTTTACACGGAAGCGGCAATAGACCGCATCCTTGGCTGCTCTGTGAAAGAGCGGATTATGAAGCATCACGCCCTTGCTTTGTGCGAGAGGGTTCCCGATTACACCATACACCTTGGTAGTACGGGTAAGCGTATCAGCCCGGTATATTTCTTTTAACTGCCTCGCTCCGATCTGCCCTGACGCGGATGCATCGCCGGTTTCAGCGGAGGCGTACGTTGCCCATCCTCCGAACTTTCTGTATAACACACGGCTGGCTTCTCCAGCTTCCCCCATTGCAATCGCAATTGCCTTGCAACGATTTCTCCTTGCCAAGGAAAGAAATTCAAATGCACATACATTATCTCCGGCATCTTCCGCCTGAAAAGCAAACTTGATGATATCCGCACGAGCTCCGCTCAGCAATTTGTACACTTGATGAGGGTTGCATTTTCCCGTCTTGAATTTATGCAAAGAGACAATTGTTTTTGTCTTGCAGTCGTTTACGGAAAATCTCTTTTGAAACTCCCGCCATGCTTTCAACTCAATATCGACGTACGCCGCACCAAGCATACAGGCTGTTGCAAGAATCCCCAACCTCTTTTGTTCAGTACCACCAAACTGTCCTCCTTCCCAGACCGGACGGCATGTGAAGATGGAGGGCTTCTTAGTTGCCACAAGTAACACAGGAATATTGAAGTCCTTTATCATATCTAGCCGGAACTCAAACATATCTGTGTACTGCAGTGATGCTGACATCTGCATCAAAGCCACCTTCATTGTCGGACCAGTAATAGAAACGATAATCATATTACCTGTTCAGGTATGCCTGCCGGAAATAGAAACCAATGGAACCAAATATTAGAGCAAGAAATAGAGGTAGAAACCAGAAGCCCAATTCACCCGGATTTCCCTCAGTTGATTGTACGATGCCCCAGCTAATGTAAGAAAAGATGAGGAGTACCTCTGCCTTCAAAGCAGCAATCATGGTACGGGCCAGGCGATACTGGCGTTCTGCATTTGCCAGAGTAACCTGCCAGGGATAATTGTATTGATGAGGATTGCGGCTGAGGAAGGTCAGCAGAAGATAAAGCACGAGACCAAGCAACGGGAAAATCAATAACAGGTTTTTTGCTCCAACATTATCAGGCTGTCCCGATACACCGAAATGGATAGGCACTGTTTCAGGAAGGGCATCCCACTTGACTGCATACAAAATAAAATGGAAAACCATCGCAGACACTGCAACATACTCCAGCAGTTTCTCGAACCATGTGAGCGGAATCTGAAGGACAGGTCGACTTTTCTTTCCGAGGTCAGAACTCATCTCGCCGGTTGGGTTAGCAGTTTTCTGACAAGACCGGGGATAACCTCAATGCCGATGAGGGATGCCCCGATGGAATGCAGAAGGACAAATTTGGACATACTCCCTTCGCCCTTTTTGTCGAGGGCGAGAGCGCGACAAAACTTCCCAATGTTCATCGTGCGGGGAACCTGGACCGGTAGACGGAGCCTTGTCAAAAGGCCGATAAGCCCCTTCAATTCAGCAGGTGCTAATATCTTCATCTGAACGGAAAGTTTTGACTCCATCGCCATACCGATGCTCACAGCTTCACCATGTCGTATCTTGTACCCCATTGCAGTTTCTACTGCATGGCCAATCGTGTGTCCAAGGTTGAGTGTTTTGCGCAGGCCATATTCAAACTCATCCCTGGAGACAACTGACGCTTTCAAGCTGGCTGATTCAAGAATGAGCCTTTCCAAAAGTCGCGTGTTGTTCCTATGTAACCTGTAAGCGTTCCGTTCAATGAAGGCAAACAATCTGGCATCCAATGCAGCCGCGATCTTTACAATCTCGGCAAGTCCATTATTGAACTCTGCGACCGGCAGTGTTTTCAGCACGAGCGGGTCAATCAAAACAGCTTTCGGTTGATGAAACGCGCCAATAAGGTTCTTCCCCAACGGGTGATCAATGCCAACCTTGCCGCCAATACTGCTATCCACTTGAGCAAGCAGCGTAGTGGGAACCTGAAAGTACTCTACACCTCTCAGGATGGTTGCAGCCACATACCCTGCGATATCACCCACAACACCGCCTCCCAGGGCGATAATCACATCACCCCGCCGGATGCCCGCCTTGAGTAACTCCGTATGCAGCGCATGAACTGTAAGAAAGTTTTTGGATGGCTCGCCTGCCTGAAAATCAAGCATCAGCGTATTCAATCCGGAGGCGGACATACTCCTCTGCAAGCGGCTTCCGTACAACTGCGCAACCTTTGAGTCTGTAATGACAAAAAAGGCGCGGCCAGCATATTGTTTGACTAGGATAGCCGGGATATCGGCCAGTAACCCTTGCTTGAGAACAATCCTATACGATCGTTTTTGACTGTTCGGGAGTTTAACTTGGAACGTCTTTGTCATGGGACAAGAACTTTCATACCTATTTCCGTTGAGCTTTCATTTCACTCTCGATAATGGCGAGGTTACGGCGCACGTCCGGCGAATTCAGGCCTTCATGAAGCGCTTGCTTGTATACTACTGCCGCGCTATCGAGATATCCCAACCTTGCATAAAGATTTGCACAATTGATGTATGCATCAAGATAAGAGCTTTTCTTTTGAATTGAACGCTTGTACGATTGTAAGGCACGATTCCCATCTCCAAGCGCCTCAAGCACGACGCCGAAGTTGAACAACACATCGGCAGAATCAAGGCCGATAGTCACAGCCTGTTCATACACAGCGGCGGCGTTTTCCAGCATTCCGCTTCGTCCGTAAAGATTACCAAGATTAATATATGCGTCCTGATAATCCCTTTTTTGTTGTATAGCAGTAGTGTAGTGAGCTATAGCTTTTCCTGAATCGCCCACAGCTTCAGAAGCAACGCCAAGATTGTAGTACAACACAGGATTGTATGCATTGAATTCGATTCCGCGTTCATAAGTCTGCGTTGCCTTCCGTGCGTCGCCCAATCTCATATACGCCGCTCCGAGATTCACGTATGCTGAGGTGTACGCCGGAACGTAGGCTATTGCGTGCGAATAATTCCTGATTGCCTGCTCAAGGTCACCCTTTGCTTCAGAAGCCACACCAAGGTTG
>CAZWIN010000276.1:0-4231 GCA_964633855.1 uncultured Chitinophagales bacterium | reverse complement strand
GAGTTGATTCTGAAAGACCTGGAAACCGTTGAGCGGAAGAATGGCGAGGCGGAAAAAAAATCAAAATCCAGCGATAAGAAAACAAAAGCAGAATCGGAATTTTACTCCAGGCTCCGGAATCATTTGTCGGGCGGCAGACTCGCACGCTATTTCGAGATTCGGGATGCTGACGAAAAAATATTCTTGCGGGATGTTCACCTGCTGACAAACAAGCCGGTGATGTACGTGTGCAATGTTCATGAGAAGGACGTTGCCACTGAGAATGACTATGTTCGTACAGTCCGGTCCATTGCGGCTAAAGAAGGGGCAAAAGTCGCCACCATCAGCGCTGCTGTGGAGGCGGAAGTTGCTGAACTCTCCGAGAACGAACGCGCGGGTTTTTTGCAGAGCCTCGGGCTGAGTGAATCCGGGCTCAGCAAAGTTGTGCGGGAAGGATATGAACTTCTCCATCTGATCACATTTTTTACCGCAGGCCCGAAGGAAGTACATGCATGGACAGTACAGAAGGGGTCGTTTGCACCACAGGCGGCAGGAGTTATCCATACCGATTTTGAAAAGGGCTTTATCAGGGCTGAGATTATCAAATATGAAGACCTTTCACGGTTGAAGTCGGAACAGGCAGTCAAAGATGCCGGTTTGCTTCACATTGAAGGAAAAGAATATGTAGTGGAGGATGGCGATATCGTCCACTTCAGGTTTAATGTTTGAACCTGAGCGGTGATTCTTGTATCTTCATCTACGCTTGCCTTAAGATTCACAGCAACTCACAATTCATGTCCAACACAGGAGCACGTATGAAACTCAAGCTGTTCTTTGCAGGATTGATAGTGCTGACGGCGCTCATGGGAGTGTTCTCTATCGGATGTAAAGATGACGCAACCAGCCCACCGGCAGCTACCGTTGTTCCCATTACTGCCAATCTGTTCCCCATTGTAGCCGGGAATCACTACGAATACAAGGGATATGCGACGCAAAATTCCGGCGCGGGCGGGACTCCGATTCCTGATCCGGGTAATGTGTACAGAACAAGCTGGACGATTGTTTCGACAAGTTCCCCCACTCCACTCGGCGGAACGGCTATTGTTGTGGTTGATTCAACGACCGTCCCTTCTGCCGGTACATTTGTCAGAAACCTATTGATCAGGAAGGATTCTGTGGGGGATGTTTCTTTCCTCCAAACAATCGGGCCTTTCAAACGGGCATTCGGAATTCCGAATGGAGGCACAGCAGCGGACACACTGATCTGGGTTGCGGTATTCCGTGCAAGCCAGGGTGTTGGAAGTACCGGAGCGCAATGGACGGCGTTTGATTCGGTGTTTACAGGAGCGAGTTCAAGCCAGGTTCGTTTGCAGATTTTTGGAAGAATTGAAACGCAGGAATCAATCACGGACAGCAGCTCGACGCCGGTTGTCCGGTCAACATACAAGTCCCGCACTTGGAGAAAAATTACTCTCAATGGCACGGTCGTTCAGGATGATGCCACAACTTCGCGAATCTGGCTGGAAACCGGTGTCGGCCCTGTTCAGATGCGGATTGTTGAAGACACGGAAAACATCGGCCACTTCCGTGTACTAAGCTCCAAAAACTTCTAAAGCCTGCTTGGCAAAGGGGGATTCCACAGTGGGATCCCCCTTGGTATTTCTTCGTATCGCTATCCACCTGATATCAGAGGAATTGTGTATGAACTCTGTCAGATACCAACCTGGGTTGTTGTTGTCACTCCTATTCATCTTGTTCCCGTTATTTGCGGTTCATCTTTGCTTTTCCCAGACAAACGGCATTCTTCGTGGCAGAGTGACTGATGAAAAAAGTGGGCAGCCGCTTCCATTTGTTAATATTGTGGTTAAGGAAGCAGGTACGGGAGCGGCAACCACCGATGATGGTATGTATGAAATACGGAACCTTGCCCCGTCGGTGTACACTGTCATCATCTCCATTGTGGGTTATGAAACACAGACCAGAAACGGGATAACGATCTCCGCCGGAGAGGCAACAACCCTCGATGCGTCACTGGTTTCCCGTTCCGTTCAGATTGGAGATGTTACAGTCTATGGTGCATCGCTTCGCGGCGAACGCATGACCGACGCACCGGCTTCGGTGTCAGTATTGGGCCCCGCTGAAATTAGGCTGAGTTCCATCAGCGGGCAGGCGCCAAAACTGCTGGAGGTGCAATCCGGCGTTGACATTGCACAAAACGGCCTAAACGATTTCAACGTGAATACCCGGGGGTTCAACAGCTCGCTCAACAGGCGGCTTCTCGTGTTATTGGATGGAAGGGATCTGGCGATTGCATTTCTTGGCTCGCAAGAGTGGAATGGTTTATCGGTTCCTGTGGAAGACCTGGGAAAAATGGAGTTGATTCGAGGCCCGGGTTCGGCATTATACGGAGCGAATGCCTTCAATGGCGTGATTAATATCTTGACGCCGAAACCGAAGGATATTCCCGGCGGTAAGCTCTCTATGGCTGGCGGCGAAAAGAACACGGTGCGCACGGATGTTCGTTATGCGGGGATGAACGATGCCTGGTCATACAAAGTGAATCTCGGAAGATTTCAGGGAGATACATGGAGTGTCTCGCGTCGCGGCCTGCCCTTTGAATACGATGGCTTCAATCCGTTTCTTAATACCGAAGTTGTGGATGTGGATCGCAGTAAAGTCTCTTCAACATACGGCTCTGCCCGTGCAGATTATGAATTTGAAAACGGAGCGACAACAACACTCGAAGCGGGCATTACACAAGTGGAAAACGAGATTTTTGTTACAGGTATAGGCCGCGTGCAGGTTCCCAGGGCGACCAAACCGTGGGGAAGGTTCAGCTATAGCTCGGATCATCTTTATGTACAGGCGTGGGGGGCCGGGCGAAATTCAGTACGCCCGCAGGTATCGCTCTCCACCGGCTTGCCACTTGAAGAAAAATCTCTTGTCGGGCAGGTAGATGCTCAATACCGATTTTCAGAAATGGATGAAAAGCTGTATGTTATCGTTGGTGCAGCGCACAAATACCAATTTGTTGATACCGATGGAACACTCACGCTCGCCTCGCATCATGATAACCTGAGCGGGCTCTACATGCAGCTGGAATACAAATGGATTGAAGAGTTCAAAACTGTTGCGGCCGCACGTTGGGACCGCAGCACTCTTCACGCTTCCCAATTTTCTCCCAAACTTGCGGTCGTGTGGACTCCGGCGAACGGCCATTCTTTCCGGGCAACGTTCAACAAGGCATTTCAGGCGCCGAACTATTCCGAACTCTTTCTCTATGTAAAACACCCGATTCGGAATCTGGCGTATCTAGGGAATGACCAGCTCATCGTCGAGAAGATTACAGGCTATGAGTTAGGCTACAAGGGTGTTATTGAGAACACGCTACTTGTCTCGGTGGATGGATATTATAACCAACTCAGAGATTTCATCACTGATCTCGCTCCCGGCGTTAATCCCAACCATGCCGGGCAGGAGATTCTCCCCGGCGAAACCATTTTGCGAACAATCTGGTCGTATGGGAACGCGGGTAAAGTGAACGAGTACGGGTTTGAAGTCAGCGCTGACTACCAAATTTCTCCTGCATTCCAGGTAATAGGCAACTATGCATTTTTTGACTTCAAAGTGAAGGAGCAGAATGCAAATGATGCCTTGCTTCCCAATGCCCCCAAACACAAGGTCAATGCGACGGTGAAATACCGGACAGATCAATTTGAGGTCGGCCTCAGTGGAAAATTTGTGCCGACATTTGATTGGGCGGCGGGAATCTATAAAGGGAAAGTTCTTGCCTATACACTGTTGAATCTTGACGCGACTTGCAACATTACCCCACAGCTTCAGCTTGGTTTGAATGTCACGAACCTGCTCGACCGCGAACACTACCAGATTTTTGGGGGGTCGTTGCTGGGCCGCCGTGCCATTCTCGGTGCAACAGTTTCATTCTGAGAATGTCGCAGGGTATCTAACGAATGAGAATCATCTTACGGGTTGAGGTATTGCTGCCAGCCTCTATTCTGCAGAAGTAGATACCGCTCGGCATAGCTATTCCTTCTGCCGACAAGCCATCCCATGGTACTTTGTGTACCCCCGCCTCTGTTTGGGCGCCCAGTAGGGTCGCAACCTCCTCTCCAAGAACATTGAACACCTTCAATGTTGCGTGTGCACGGCGTGGCAGATGAAATTGGACAACGGTTCCGGAGTTGAAAGGGTTGGGGAAATTCTGGTCAAGGCGTAATTCCTGCGGAAGAGG
>CAZWIN010000275.1:0-4239 GCA_964633855.1 uncultured Chitinophagales bacterium | reverse complement strand
GGTCTTTTAAGCAGGGATAACATGTTACTATATATAGCACACACGCACCAAAACGTTTATGTCAAGACTTCTAGAAGCACAGTGCCTTCATTCAGGAAAAGGACTCGGAGTTCGTTAACAAGAAGCAACGAAAGAAGGGATTGCCCGAGATTGAGCCGCTGTACACTCAGGAGGATGTGGCCGAAACAGTTCCACTTTTTCAGGGGTTGGATTACAGCAAATCGTTTGAGGTTTCTGACGGTATCACTTGCAGGTTTGAAGATGCCGGGCACATTTTGGGCTCCGCGTCCGTTGCTTTGAAGTTGCGCGAAAAGTCACAGCAATGCTCGCTTGCATTCACCGGTGATCTGGGAAGGCCGAAGCTCCCGATCCTGAAGGATCCCGTTTTTATCGGATCCGAAGGGCCAACGGATTATCTCATCAGTGAAAGTACTTATGGAGGCCGCTTTCATGCGCCTGTGGAACAGATGGAAAGCCAGCTCCTCCCCGTGTTGCAACGCGCATGTCAGCAAAAGGGAAAAGTCATTATTCCGGCATTCAGCGTCGGTAGAACACAGGAGATCGTCTATGTTCTGCACAAACTCAGCGTTGAAGGAAAAATTGATAACCTTCCGGTATTTGTTGACAGCCCTCTTTCTGTAAATGTTACTGACGTGTTCCGCAGGCATCCTGAATGTTTTGACAAGGAAACTTGGGATATCCTCAAGTCCGAAACAAACAACGACCCTTTCGGCTTTAACCGGCTCATGTACGTTCGCACCCTGGAAGAATCGAAAGCGCTCAATGACCGTCAGGGACCGTTTGTGGTCATTGCAGCTTCGGGCATGTGCGAAGCAGGAAGAATCATTCACCATCTTGCCAACGGTGTCGGCGACCGCAGGAATATCGTACTCATTGTCGGGTACCAGGCGGAAAACACGCTTGGAAAGAAGCTCGTGATGAAGGAACCGGTGGTGAATATCTTTGGCGAGCCGCATGAACTCCGGGCTGAAGTCATCGTTCTGAACTCTTTCAGCGGCCATGCCGATAGAAATGAGCTGCTTTCCTATATTGGCCGGTTTGAACAGAAGCTGTTGCGCAACGTGTTTCTTGTACACGGAGATCCTGAGCAGGAGGAAAAGCTTGCTTCCGGGCTTCGTGAAGCCGGGCTCCGGAGCATTAGCCTCCCGGTTCGCGGCGAAAAGTTTACCCTGTAGACCATGTTGTCCTGCTGTAAACGAACCGTCGTGTTGTTCTGTTGCTGCCTTGGGGCTCACTGGTCATATTCCCAGGAGAGTGGATCTTTCAATGACCTTTCCAATACTCCGAATGATGGGATTCCTCGTTTCAATCGTGCAAGCATTCTCTTCGATAGAAACCAGAACACATTCAACTGGATCGGCACAATAAGACTTGATACCACCATCGCCGGAACAGCATTCTCACTCAACGAACTGTACACCTCTAATATCATTCTCATCGAAAAGACCCCGGCATCGCCCGAACGGCGCCTGCAAAGCAACCAGCAGCGTCTTACACTTCGGGCTCGTCAACCGATTGCCGAAAACATCAGCGCCATTGCAGGGTGGTCGACGCTTGTGTATTCAGATAACAAGGCGGTGGGTTTGAGTAAAGCCTCGGTGCATTCAATCATCGGCGGACTGGACTATCTTCCCATCCCCGAGTTGACTGTGTCTCCTCTCCTGGGTTACAGGTGGGATTATCAGGGAATAGGAAATGATGAAGGGCTGCACTATGCCCTTGCCGCCCGGACAAAAAATATCTATGGTGAAGGATATGTCTTTAATGCCGAGGCACAATATCACCGGGATCGGCTGGATCCGAGGACGCTTGACGGGCACTTTGCAAAAGCACAAATAGTGAAGCAGTTCGACGGCAGGACACGCGACAGCTTGCATGCCGGATTCTATTACAATAGAAGAGAGTTTTACTCACAGGGCGATTCCAGCACCAGCATCGACAGCCGTCTGGAACATGTGCTGTCTATCGGCAACCTTCTGGACTATGAACTAAACCCCAGGCTCCTCACGTCAATATTTTTTGGCCTCTCAAGCCGGACACTCGATAAAGACACACGCTACACGGCGATCACTTCGAGCATTGCGTCAGTGATATTCCCTACAACCATAGATGAATTCCGGCTGGAAACATATGTTCAGGCGGCATACCGGGAAGCACGGTTGAATACATTTCTGCGTTTCCATTACACCGAACGGAGCGAGAACCACGCAGCGGAATTGCCTGCTAATGCGCCACACGGCACACAGGTACTTTTCGAAGACCGTAATGCCCAAGAGCATACCAAAAACAACACGAGCAAAAGGAGTGCAATTACCGGAACAACCGAGTGGTCATTTTCTTCGTCCGATACACTTGCATTTGCGGGATCCTCAAGCATCCTCCGGTATGATACACCGAGCAATGCAAATTCAGAGGATCGCGATGAACTGTTGATTGCGGTGAGTATTGGTACGCGTCATCGCCTGAGCCGCTACCTCCACATCAGCACAACACTCGATGGCACATTAAGCCATGCGGTGTATCTTCTCAAAGAACGCAGCGGGAATAATAACTACAACCGTGTCTTGCGGCTTGCACCCCGGGTAACATACCAGCCGGTTGCAGATTTTTCCAGCACCAACACGTTCGAAGTGCTGGCCAATTATACTGTCTATGATTTTGAGGAACAATCCCTTCAGATAAAGAGCTTTTCGTACCGGCAGTTCGGATGGCTGGATTCAACAAATCTTGAACTTCACCCCCGCCTCGGTCTTGATTTTTTGGTTTATTTGAAGTTATATGAAAGAGGGCTGTTACGGTGGGCCGACTTCAAAGAGAGAACCGAAAACTCTTTTGTGGATCAGGCGTATGCTCTGCAGGCAAGATTTTCGGCTTCCGAAGGCCTTATGTTTGCAGTCGGACTCCGCTATTTCAGCCAGACGCGGTATTCCTTCAGTGACCGCGGCAAGGTGCTGGATACTGTTATTCGGAGCGTGGGGCCAACCTGCGCCATTCTTTGGACCGCAGGAGGATACGGTGAGGTCGGCCTGAAGGGTTGGTATGAACACCGAAGCCAGACCAACGGTTTCAGCAGGGATCTTGCAAACATGTCAATGAACGTTTCCCTCAACTTTTAACGAACTCGACGGTGACCAAAACTCAAACTGTCTTCCGCCTCACTCTTCCGAGTAACCCCAAACACATCAACAAGGTTGAAGTGCTTCTGAAAAAAATTCAGAAGAACATCCGGCTCGATGAGATACAGTTCCACAAAATGATGGTATCGTTGACCGAAGCCGTAAACAACGCCATGATCCATGGAAACAAGTGCGACGTTCACAAAAAGGTTACCGTGAAATGCGAGGCCCTTCCGGGTTGGCTGGTCAGCATTGTCACCGATGAAGGAAAGGGTTTCAAACCAGAAGAGGTGCGCAACCCTCTGGATGAGGAAAATCTTCTCCGTACCAGCGGGCGCGGGATTTTTCTGATGCGCACTCTTATGGATAAAGTGGAGTATGAGTTTGGGAAAAAGGGATCCCAACTTGTGCTCTGGCTGGACTTGAAAAAATAGCCGGCGGGCAGGCACAAAACAGAAACGGCTTGCCGGGTTGTGCCGACAAGCCGTGGTTCAACAACAGAGGTGTAATTACAGTTTCAGTTTTGCTATCGATTGCTTAACATCATCTGCAGATTTCTTCAACGCCGCCTGTTCATCATCATTCAGCTTGATCTGAATAATCTCTTCCACACCTTTCTTTCCCAGTTTCACCGGCACACCGACGAATGTATCCTTCATCCCATACTCTCCTTGCAACCAGACCGCACACGGCATGATTCTCTTCTTGTCCTTCACAATCGCCTCCACCATCGCCACCGAAGAGGAGGAGGGAGCATAATACGCACTCCCCGTTTTGAGATGGTTCACGATCTCTATCCCGCCGTCGCGCGTGCGTTTGACAAGCCGTTCAACTGTCGCCTGGCTGAGAAGCTCGGTAATGGGAATGCCCGCAACAGTGGAATAGCGTGGCAGTGGCACCATTGAATCCCCGTGTCCCCCAAGAACAAAGGCGCTGACATCTTCAACCGAGACGTTCAGCTCCATGGCAATAAAGGTCCTGAAACGGGCCGCATCCAGTACTCCCGCCATACCCACAACACGATGACGCTCGAATCCGCTTACCTTCCACGCTACATATGTCATAACGTCAAGAGGATTGGAAACAACAACGATGATGGATT
>CAZWIN010000274.1:0-4242 GCA_964633855.1 uncultured Chitinophagales bacterium | reverse complement strand
TCTCATCATTCCTGGACAACGCTCCGACGTATCTGAATTTTCTGAGTGCTGCGATTGGCCTGTTTGTGAACCAGGAGATCGTGACTCAAGTCCAGCATTTGATTCACACGCAGGGATCAGATATAAGCCAGATCACAGGACCCCATGCTGCAGAGATCAAAGCAACGTTCATAGTATTGCAACGATATCACTATGATCTTGTCGCAAGCGGCAGCGTACCTCTGGACGATATTAACGTCTCGTATCTTATCGGTAATCATAACATTTATATCCAGGCGATTTCGATATCGGCTGTGTTCTTCGGAGCTTGTACCTATATCGGAAATGGACCAAATTTTATGGTGAAGTCCATTGCGGAACAGAGCGGTATTGAGTGCCCGAGTTTCTTCGGGTATTTGTTCAAGTATTCTATACCGGTGCTGTTGCCGATTTTCTTCCTCGTGTGGCTCTTATTTTTCCATGGCCAATGATTAAACCGCTCTATGATCTCTTTTTCTGACATACTCCTGATCGGACCAATAGCTATCGTCAGTCTCACCGGACTTCTCGTGCTCACCCTTGAGGCCCTGAAGGATAAGACCGAGGCCTTGAACTGCTGGGTATCTATCGCAGGTCTTTCGGTTGCGTTATTTGTGGCGCTTTCTTCTCTTGGAACGCCAGGAACAGCATTCGCCGGTAGTGTAACGACCGGTGGCTATGCGAACTTCTTTGGTGCTCTGTTCTGTCTCTGCGGCATCCTGACCGTGATGCTTTCAAAGTCGTATATTGTCCGTGAAGATATTGAGCATGGCGAGTATTACTCGCTTCTCCTTTTTGCCATTGTTGGAATGATGTTGATGGCTGCGGCGGCTGACCTGATTGTGTTCTTTCTGGGTCTAGAGCTGATGTCGGTTGTCTTCTATATCCTCACGGGGTTTGCCCGCCAGCGTGTTCTCAGCAATGAGGCAGCGCTCAAGTATTTCCTGCTCGGCGCTTTTGCCACAGGTTTTTTGTTGTACGGTGTGGCGCTCATCTACGGTGCGTCCGGGACCACAAACATTGCTTCCGTGACTGAACGCGCGGGGAGTCTCAATGGTAACACGACAATGGTCATCGGCATCGGTTTAGTGTTGGTTGGATTAACGTTCAAGGTTGCCGCCGTTCCGTTCCACATGTGGGTTCCGGACGTCTACGAAGGCGCCCCCACGACAGTCACCGGGTTCATGTCTACAGGGGGGAAGGCCGCCGCCTTTGCTGCCATGCTTCTAGTCTTATCGCCCGCGCTTCTGACTTCGATGGCTCCGGTTCGTGATGTTCTCGCCGTTGTTGCTGCGCTTTCAATGATTGTCGGGAACCTGATCGCCATTTCCCAGTCAAGCATAAAACGCATGCTTGCGTATTCGAGCATAGCGCATGCGGGGTACATTCTTGTCGGGGTTGTTGCGGCAAACTTATCAGGAAATCATGGTGTAATGTTTTATCTTGTTGCCTACACATTGATGAATATTGGAGCGTTCGGTGTGCTCGCGATTCTTGAATCGAAGGAAGCTCAGAACCTGACATTTGATGACTACGCAGGATTATCATCGCGCAAGCCGATGCTTGCGGGCCTGATGGCGGTATTCATGTTCTCGCTCACAGGTATTCCTCCATTTGCCGGTTTCTTCGGCAAGTACTACGTATTTGTGGGGGCGGTGGAAGCAGGATACACGTGGTTGGCGATTGTTGGTGTGTTGATGAGTGTTCTGTCTGCATATTACTACCTTCGACTTGTGGTGTTGATGTATTTCAAGGAACAATCCTCTTCACTCGACGCGCCATTGCAAAGGCTGGGCCTTGCGGCACTGGTGATTTCTGCGTTGGCTCTTCTTCAATTCGGTCTCTTTCCTTCCACGATCCTGAACCTGATGGCACACATTCCCTGAGGGGTTTCCATGCAACTCCTGGTAACGGCGGAGCAAATGCGGCGACTGGACCACGTCGCGATGAAAACGTATAAGCTTCCCGGAATGGTGCTCATGGAAAACGCTGGTCGCGGTTTTATCGATGCCCTCGAATGCCACGCCGGTGACATGAAGGGTAGACGTGTTCTCGTGGTGTGCGGAAAAGGGAATAACGGTGGTGACGGCTTTGTTATTGCGCGCCATTTGGCTAATCGTGGTGCGCTGGTTCATGTTGCACTTCTTACCAGTCGCCGTTTGGTGCGTGGTGATGCCCGAATCAACCTTGATGCCCTCCTGTCCATTATTAACTCCCGAAAATCACATATCACCTTCAGCGAAGCGACCACTATACGAAAGCTCAGTACGCGAGGCAGGCACGACGTTATTGTGGATGCTATCTTTGGGACAGGGTTTTCGGGGTCCGTTCCGGCCGCTTACAAGAAGATAATTCAGTGGATGAATAAGCAGGAATCACTGATTGCCGCAGTAGATACCCCATCCGGTCTTGACTCCACCACCGGGCAGGTTGCTAATGTTGCTGTCAATGCTCACTTAACGGTTGCAATGGGTGTGGGGAAGGTCGGACACTATGTGGGAGATGGACGAGAGCACTCGGGCACAGTCGAAATAGCAGAGATTGGAATTCCACGCCATCTCACGGCAATTGCGGCGGATAGCATCAACCGGGTTGAGCGTGGTGATGTGACTGCGCTTCTGCCTCAACGTTCACTCAGGGTTCATAAGTACGGTGCTGGGAAAGTGTTGGTTGTCGCCGGCTCACGGAGGTTTATTGGCGCAGGTGTGATGGCCGCTGAAGCTGCGATGAAAAGTGGTGCCGGAGCCGTTGTGTTATGTGTTCCAAGGTCAATTCATGCTATTGTGGCGAGAAAGGTGACGGAGGTTCTTATTGCTCCTTTGGGAGAAACAAGTGAGGGGACTCTTGCGGCGGGTGCGTTTGATGAGATTGAAGAACGATCGCGTTGGGCGGATGCGGTGGCGATTGGTCCAGGACTGTCAAAGCACGCTGAAACCCAGACTCTCGTATGCAAGCTCCTTCAGGCAATTAGCACAACTGTCATCCTTGACGCGGATGGAATCTCTGCCATAGGACGAAATCATTCCTTGTTGAAGCAGAGAAAGTGTCCGACAATTCTGACGCCTCACACTGGAGAACTTGCCACGTTGCTAGGGGAAGATGCAAATGCTATTGAGACTTTCAGGGTGGAATCCTCTCGAAGTGCAGCGCGAAAGACTCGTTGTATTGTTGTGCTCAAGGGTGCTCCCACTACAACCGGATTGCCGACGGGTGCGGTGTTTATTAATTCCACCGGCAATCCCGCAATGGCGACGATCGGTTCGGGGGATGTGCTGACTGGTGTAATAAGTTCTCTTGTCGCCCAAGGAGTCGGCCCTGGTCCAGCTGCTTATGCGGGCGTATTTCTGCACGGATTAGCTGGAGATATTGCCAGGAAGAAATTTGGCGCGTTAGGGGTTATGGCAACGGACATTCTCAAGGAGCTACCGTCAGCCATAAAAACGATTCAGATTAAATGAGGTATTCCATTCATTACCAACGGTTTATCAAGTTTCAGTTGCCGGCAATTCTATGGGCGGCTATCATATATATATCTTCATCAATCCCGACAGCAAAACTTCCTTCCGTTGATTTCCCATCCTTTGACAAAGGTGTTCATTTTATTATTTTTTTTACGCTCGCGGCGCTTACGCATCGAGCAGTGAGATTTCAGAACAGGGTCCCTTTTGCCGCCAAGCATCATGTTTTCTCCACCGTTCTTCTTGTTGTCTTGTATGGTCTTGTGGATGAATTCCATCAATATTTTGTTCCCGGCAGAAATCCAAGTGTTCTTGATTTGATTGCAGATGCTATCGGCGCATTGATCTACCTGGCTTTGTTTTTTCTTGTTCAATGGTTGCACTCCTCGAAATCGCCCGATTGATTTTCCTTTCTTATTTGGCTACCTTAACCTGTTGAAATTCAGCGTACTACATACGTCAGGTAAGGCCCGTGCCGGGATTCTTGAAACAGATCGGGGGAGTATTCCAACCCCAATCTTTATGCCCGTGGGAACGCAAGGAACAGTCAAGGCAGTTCAACAAAGAGAGCTTGACGAGATTGGTGCAAAGGTAATTCTTGGCAATACATACCATCTCTTTCTGAGACCGGGCGTTGATTTGATTGAGCGGGCCGGTGGACTGCACCGGTTTATTGCATGGAGCAAGCCGATACTGACGGATAGTGGAGGGTATCAGGTCTTTAGCCTTTCCGACCTGCGGGGTATAGATGATGACGGAGTTAACT
>CAZWIN010000273.1:0-4250 GCA_964633855.1 uncultured Chitinophagales bacterium | reverse complement strand
GACACGAACATTCTCCACGTTGGCAGCGGGGGGCAGATCATCTACGCCAGCAATGTTGCCCTGCCGCCGACCATAGTAGGGAATGCCATTTCTCTTGCAGTTCCTGATACCGCACTGCAGGTGAAGTTTGGGCTTTTTACCGTTACAACATCTCCGATTTCGCTTCCGGTAGATATCCCATGGCTCCCGCATGGAGTATCGGTCCCGATTCCCGATACGAGCTTCAGCCTTCCGTCCGTTGGCGAAACGATCAACACATTCCAGAGTGTTACATTTGAGCGCGGCACATTGCAGCTCACGATGCAGAATAACCTGCCTGTGCCGATTGACCTGACAACTCCCATCGAGGTCTTCGACGCCCAGCAGCGCCATGTTGCAACGTTTGTTCTTAATCCTCCCACTATCCCGGCAAACAGTTCACGCTCGGCAACAGATGACCTTGCCAACAAAACAGTCGGCAATGACCTACAAATCACCGGATTGAATTTCCATACGTCAGGCAGCGCTACTCCGGTCCTGATTCCGAACGGGAGTGCATTCACCAGTACGCTTACTACAACCAACCTGAAAGCAAGACAAGCAGTAATGGCGGAAATACCGCCACAGCGCCTTGCAAATAATGACACCACACATATCTCGCTGGATGATTCGACGCTTGTCAAGGAAGTATTATTCCGACAGGGAGCATTAAGCCTTGCGTTCACGAGCCGTGTGAACCTTGATATGCTGTTGAAATTCCGTTTGGGTGAGCTGTATCGCCCCGTTGGCGGTTCGTACGTTCAGTATGAAGACAGTATTTATCTTCCTGCCCGGGGTACGGGGAACTACAGTCTCAATCTTGCAGGCCGCCGCATTCAATCGTACAACGGAAGTTTGATCCGTTCCCTTGAAGTGATCAGCAGCGTAATCCTGCCATCGGGCTCGATGCAGCCGGTCACTGTGAATGATACAGACAAAGTTCTGATCGGATTGACGGCGAGCGCAATGCCAGTGATTGACACGGCAGTTGCCGTTCTAAAACCGACATGGCTTAATGTGAACGCACCGATAGCAATGGACTTTGGAGGGCTTCCAACACGCTTCTCCGGCCAGCTCAATATTCCTCTTGCATCGCTCGGGCTTTCAACAAATGTCTCATTCGGATTCCCAATGGATTTGTATGTAAGCGTTGCCGCCAGAAGACAAACGGGTGAATGGGTCTATCTCCAGGTCCCTTCATCGCAAAAGCGGATTGTGCCCGGCCCGAATGCGGTTGTCTTCGATGGTACGGAAGTGGGCCAATTCCTGAGCCAGTTTTCGGGTGAAATTCCCGACACGCTGCACATTGTTGGCTCTGTTTTGGTGAACCCACCTGAAGTGTATGATCCGACATTGGCCGGAGCGGCCGGCGTCGGCTACAACAGCGCATTTGCCGGAAGAATTGACCTTCAGGTTCCGATGATGCTTGGCATTTCCAACGGAATGTACAGTGACACTCTTGCGCTCGGCGATACCACGGGCGATGGAAACTCCGATTTTACTGTGAACAGGAATCGTCTCCGTGAAGTCAATTTCGGAAAGCTGTTTATCCAGATTCAGAACGGTTTGCCGCTACAAGTAGGAATCAACCTGCGATTGATGAACCAGGCGAAACAGCGCCTCCTGCAATTACCGCAGTCCGGGCAGCCTGTGATGATGGCGGCAGCACAGGTGGATGAAAACGGCAATGTTGTGCTTCCCGCGCTCAGCACATCAACCATTGAACTCAATTCATCCGACGTGCGCCAGTTTGATCCGGCGCAGTTCCTTGGTTATACGGTTTCACTTGTCACCACGCCGGGAACGGATGCCGTCAGGTTCCGCACCTCGGACTTTGTGCGTGTACGTATGTGGTCCACACTATCCTACAGGGTGAACAGATGAAGACGATGAAGAACATATTGCTAGCAGCTCAGGTTGGCGTGGTATTGTTTTGTTCGCTTTCCCATGCCGGAGAGCGCTCGAATATTCGTGGAATGGGCATGGCGGGAACATTTGCGGCAACATCACGCGGGCTTGACGCCGTCGGGATAAATCCTGCCAATCTCGCTATGCCTGATGAGGGTATGCTCACGGTCAGTTTGTTTCCGGCGGGGTTTCATATTGGAAGCGAGTTATTGAACTATGACCTGTATACCCGCTATTTTACCGGATTGGACACCGACAGCGGCCGCGTTGGAAGATATTTGAGTGAAGGCGACAAACAACAAATACTCGATGCGTTTACCACGCAAGTGCCCCAATCGAGGGTTGACCTTGAAGCAACGCTCTTCGGGGCGGCGTATCGTGATGAGGATGCGGGTGGAATAGCGTTTACCGTTTCAGAGCAGGCATCAGGGTTTGTCAATATACCAAAAGATTATGCTGAGTTCATCCTGAACGGCAATCCTCCCGGTTCGCTGTTTGAATTTGGCGATACGAGGCTGCAGGCATCGTGGACGCGGGAGTATGCAATGTCCTTCGGGGCGGTCATTGCGAGAAACTCGCCTGTAAAGTTTCTTGCAGCTGGTGTTGCACTCAAGCTGGTACATGGATACGGCTATTATCAAATTCAGAACTTTGATGCCAGGTTGAAGACTGCAAATGATGGCGTGCTGACGGGCGACGTACATTACCGTTCACGTTATGTCGGGACAATGCCGTTTGAAAACTCTTTTGAACTGTTCCCGCGGCCGTTGGGTTTGGGACTTGGTACAGATCTTGGCTTTGCCGGCGAGTTGAATGATATGCTCTCTTTCGGAATAAGCGTTACCGATATAGGAAGAGTGCATTGGAAGGAAGGTATTACGGAATCTTATGCCGATACTGTGCTTGTGATTGATGACCCTCTTCGGGAAGATCAGAGAACGGCGATTGAAAGCGTTCTCAAAGGAAGAAAGCGAGAGGGCGAAGAATTTTCTTCGTCGCTTCCGACGACGCTCAGGTTGGGTATTGCGTTAGCCGCCCATGAGATAAGCTTTCTCAGAGGTATGCCGGGAGAGTTGCTGCTGGCAGTTGACTATAATCAGGGATTGGTTGTTACCGCAAGGTCAACAACACGGCCGCGCGGCTCGTTTGGCGTTGAATACAAGCCTGTGCCCTGGCTTCCGCTCCGAACAGGGGTATCCATCGGTGGGACAGATAATGCAAATGTTGCGATGGGATTTGGGGTGATGTTGGGCTTCTTCGAGCTTGAAGCTGCTACGGAGAATGTCTCGTGGCTGTTTGAGCCGCAGAGCTTTTCGTATGGGTCTGCAGCGATTGGGGCACGTGTAAGGTTTTGACGCTAACAGGCCATGACTGGCAAAGCTTAGAGGATATACCGGCTCAGGTCGCGGTTTTTTACAATGGGGGCGAGCTTGGTGCGCACAAGCTCCTGGTTTACCAGTATTGTGCGTGAGGAAAGCTCGTCCGGCGCATCGTAGAGAAACTCCTCGAGCAAGGTCGTCATAATCGTATGAAGGCGCCGCGCCCCGATGTTCTCGACGTTCTCGTTGACTTCACTTGCGATACGCGCAATTTCTACAATCCCATCTTTGGTGAATTCCACTTTCACGCCTTCCGTTGCAAGTAATGCAGAGTACTGTTTGATGAGAGCGTTCTGAGGTATGGTGAGAATCTTGATGAAATCGTCTTCCGTTAAACTGTTCAGCTCGACACGAATGGGGAACCGTCCCTGCAATTCCGGGATCAAATCCGACGGTTTGGAGACATGGAATGCGCCCGAGGCGATAAAGAGTACGTGATCGGTTTTCACCATTCCGTATTTGGTATTCACGTTGGAGCCTTCAACAATCGGAAGAAGGTCACGTTGTACGCCTTCACGTGAGACATCCGGTCCGCCGCCGTGCGCCTTGTTTCCTGCAATCTTATCAATCTCATCAAGAAACACGATCCCTGAATTTTCCACGCGTTGAACTGCTTCCTTGGCTGCAGCATCGTGATCAATCAGTTTCTGGGCCTCTTCGTTGGCGAGAATCGTGCGCGCCTCGGCAACAGTCACCTTGCGGCGTTTCATTTTTTTGGGCATCATATTGCCAAACATATCCTGCAGGTTGATTCCCATTTCCTCGAGGTTCATCGGGCCAATCACCTGCATAAGCGGTCCCTGGCTGGCGGCGACATCAAGTTCTACAAGCTTGTCCTCCAACTGACCGGATTTCAGCTTGCTGCGGAATTTTTCCCGCGTTGCCTGGTTCTCCTCTTCTTCGTCAATGGCTTGCGACGTTGTCTCGTCGGCTACCGCATGCGAA
>CAZWIN010000272.1:0-4270 GCA_964633855.1 uncultured Chitinophagales bacterium | reverse complement strand
CAGTTGACATATTGTCCTCCATTAGACTCTTGTTGGAAGTGCCGAACGCATTGAATATGATCGGGGAAGTTGAAGCGAGCGGAATCAGACCTGAGCATTTGTTACGCCTGTTGGGCATGATATGTTTCATGGGAGGAGCATGCATCAGTTGTGGAAAAAGCTGGAAACAAAGCCAAAAGGGTAAAAAAACAAGAATGGGAAACCGAGGATTAACTCCTCAATTTCCCAGTTCGGAAGCTTGGCATTTTCACTGTCTCGTCAACATGGAATCGCCAACGACACACACAAAAAGAAATGGGAAACCAAGGAATTCATTCAATTCCCCAATTTCCCATTTTGCAATTTTCCACTGTCTGGTGGACCCCGAAAGAAAACTTCGGGGCGGGCAGGGCCAGAATCGAACCCCGTGAAAAGCACGGGGTAAACTGGGGACACACAAAAAAAGGGAACTCGGAATCTTTCCATTCCGCATTCCCTATTCCCCATTTAGCATTCGTCAAGTGGACCCTGTAGAAAACACGGGGGAAGCCCCGTAAAGAGCACGGGGCAAGCAGGGCCATCCGTTCAAGAAGCGGGCGGTAAACTGGCGACACACACAAAAAGAAATGGGAAACCAAGGAATTCTTTCACTCCCCCAATTTCCCATTTGCTCATTTACCCAATATTTCGTGGACAGGGCCAGAATCGAACTGGCGACACACGGCTTTTCAGGAGTTGGCCCGAAGAGAAAGTGAAGCTCCTATTTACTCTCTTCCGCCGCCGCGCCCCGGAAATCCGATCCCGCGGTAACCAAATAGCAACCAGTCAACCTCGTGTGAGAAGAAACAGTGGATTCTTCGTCCAACATAAGAAACTACAATCACTCGTTCAACCAAAGAATACTTTTCAGTACCAACGAGTACGTTCTTCGCGGTGCCCTTGGAACCGGAAAAGATTCCGCTGAAAGAATAGCTGAAATCCCTATCCTCCCAGAGAAGCGTCTCATTCAGGTAGATCGATAACTTCAATGAACATCGCTTCCCGCAGGGAGATGATCTAAGAGATATTCGGTGTTATGGTGTAGGAGGGCGTAGGCCTCACTTGTGAGCGTGGAAGCGCTGTCGACGTCCACATCGATCAGAACTTGCTGGAGTGTCGCACGAGCTACGCTGATGTTGTTCCCGTGCAATTGTGTCTTTGCCGAACCGAAGTAGTTTGTGTACTTGGATGCAATGATCGAACTGCCAATCCAGTTGAGGGAATGAGATTCGCTAACAAAGGCCATGAGTGTATCCAGGAAGCTCAAAGCATCAAATGGAAAGGGAGGATCTTTTGGTCCAACAGTTCTTCGGACGATGCTGTTGTGTGGAAAGGCTCTGAGAGGTCGGAGAGCATCTACAATCTCTGATGGGGGCTCATCAGGAAATGAGAGGATGACAGTAGTTTTGCCACGAGCGTACGAATTCACGATCGCAGGCAACCCGGCGCTCGAAAAGGAGAAACCATTTTCGGCAGAATCAGGTGCAATTCCGTCAAAAGGATCCGGCGCTCCATTCTCGCCCTTGGAATCATACCATCCAAACACAGATGCGATCGAATAGAAACCGTTCCTCCAAGATGTGCCTGGATTCACCATATTCGAAAGTGAAGAGCCAATCTCAATATCGAAATCCTGCAGTCTTTGAATACTGCTCGCATCATTTCTTACGGAATACTCATATAACAAGGAGTCGCTATACTTGGAGACACGAGTGCCAATAGTAGGAAAGAGTTTGGTTGCCGGTTCAAATACTCTCTCTACGATCGCGGGAGCTTCATTCCCGGCAATATGGCCTAGGTATCGAATGAGGTAATTTCCCGTCCCTGCATCGTATGTGACGCTCGGCTGCACCTGAGCAGCGGCTATCAAGGGGAAACAAATCATCAAACATTGTATTTTGTTCACTGTATTCCTCGGGTCAGAAGTCTATGTGACAATGTTCGTCGATAGTGTTGTCGTAATGAATGTCAGGGATACCACCATTCTCACTGCAAAATCGGGCGAAATGCCTATTGATTTCAAGAATGCTTTGAGTATTGATTGATCCGGAAGATGTATTAAAAGGTTCGGACCTCGGCGCTCGCACAGGAACTCCGATTCGGTGAATTAGCTGCCCGAGCGTGTCGTAATAGAACAGATCCGTTCGAATGTCAACATCGTGACCCGTCCGATGTGTTTCATGGGCTCCGGTCCATTTCGCATTGACGTCGAATTTTCCTCCAAGGGGAAGGCTCATATCGTTTATATAGAGGATTTGTTCCTGAGGCATTTGCGCATGCCAAGAAGTTGCAATTTTCTTGATGCTCGCCACAGGCCGAATCTTTTCAGAATCGGCCTCGAGCGTAGCGGGGGCCCCGACTGCGCTTTGTCGGGGTAACAGGACTGGCAAATCCTCCTGAGTGCTGGCCTAATACTTCCAAAAAAAAATCCCGGCCTTTGGCCGGGAATTTTTGTTTTGTAGCGGGGGCCCGCTCTTCACTAAAGTCACAACCTTTTACCGCTTCGAGCTGACCCTCTGACCTGGTTTCAATAAAATACAACACGCGGCGCATCAAATCAACCCCTTGAACTCATTTAACAACCATCATTCTCTTCTGGGCAACAATATCCTTCCCCTTCTGATCCTTTGTCACAAGCTGATAAATATACATGCCACTGGCAACGGCTGAAGCGTTCCACGTCTCCTGATGATAACCCGCTTCCTTCTCCCCATCAACTATTACCTTCACTTCCTGCCCCAAAAGATTGTAGACCCTAAGACTCACCTTGCTGTCATTTGTTAGTTGATAACTGATCGTTGTCACAGGATTGAAGGGATTGGGGTAGTTCTGAATGAGCTCGAATCTCTCAGGAGGAGAGACTGACACGGTGATCTCTTTGGTCCAGCTCTGGTTGTTCGGTCCTGTGATGACAAACGTGAGTTTCTGCTCCTTCCTGACCGGAGCTGTCTTGTCAACCGAGAAGACAAACGATGCCGTCTTTTCCTCTCCGTTGGCGAGATTCTTAATTGCTATCTCATTTGACCCAAAATTGAGCCATGGAGGGATGTTCTGAGCAACTACCCTGACCTGTTTGACCTCGAAGGAAGTACTATTCTGGACAGCCAGATCGATGGTATTGTCCTTTGATGCAAACGGCAGCTCGTAGACGGATTGAGCCCAGAGCGAACCCGCAGAGACGAGCGAGAGGACGATGGTGATGAGTGTTTTCATTTGAATCCCCCTTAGAAAGCTGATTTGAGCCAAATTTTGACGCCTATTCCCACGTCCACGTCCTTGCCGATGAACGCTCCCGTGGCCTGGCTGTTTTGCCTGATCCACAGTGTACCGTTCGGAACATAGAAGTTGGCGTTGACCGTGTTCGCAATCCCTATCTGGGCAGCCTTCGGAGTTGCCCCGAGATTGCCATTGCTGCCGTTGATCCCTCCAACATAGAATACAATCTCTGAAGCGGTCATGGTGGTCGTGTCCTGTGGGCCGATGTATGTCCCCTGATCGGTATCAAACTTCCCTGCAATGCGCACCTCTGAAGCTCCCTGGAAGAGCAGTTGGACGTTGTCTCCGCTATTGAAGGAATTTAGGTGATAGACTCCACCGGTGAAGATGAGAGCGCCGTTTTTCTTGACCGTAATATCCCTGTAGTTCCCCGGCCGCAGCACTTGAGTACCATTCTGCGGTACGATCATGTCCTGGGTACCTGGCGTGGATGTTTTGAACTCCGGCAAGGTTGAAATCAAGGGCAAGGTTAAGGGGTGTGCTGAGTGCCTGTGATGGTTCCGTTATTGTCGAGCGTATTGTAGTAGACGTCGCTTCCCACTGTTGAGCCCTGTTTCACCTTGATCCGATTAGCCTTCACAGAGTATCCCGACACAGTGGATGTCCCAATCCCTACCGACAGTTCCACTTGAGAATCGAGAAACGGGGCAGAGCCGGATTCATTGACCCCCATGTCTCCAGAGTAGACGTTGCTATTCTGTTCGAGCCACAGGCCATGACTGGCAAAAAGGGAGTAAGTGGAAACAGCACTCCCTGCTGGTAAGCGTTCCAAGAGGTATTCCGTATTATACCGCAGAAGGGCGTAGGCCTCACTTGTGAGTGAGAAAGCACTGTCGATGTTGACGTCGTGCAGGACCTCCTGGAGTGTGGCACGGGCGGCGCTGATGTTGTTCCCCTGCAATTGTGTCCTTGCCGAACCGCAGTAGTTTGTGTACTTGGATGCAATGATCGAACTGCCAATCCAGTTGAGGGAATG
>CAZWIN010000271.1:0-4272 GCA_964633855.1 uncultured Chitinophagales bacterium | reverse complement strand
AACTTCACATCATGGGCTTTGTACACAACACCCATGCCACCCTCTCCCAGCTTTTGAAGAATCTTGTAATGCGCTATTGTTGTTCCAATCATTGCCGGGCTTTCAACATGGGAAAACGGGTTCGGGGTTGCGTAAGGGAAAATTATTTGCCCGCAAAGGTGTTCCTCAATTCCTGATACCAATTCGTGACAAGCGTAAACGTTGAGGCGCTCAGTTCCTGATATGGAAGAGTGATCATAACAAATTTGCTCCCGTCAGACGAAATGCCCGTAAGAGTCAAACCGTCCGGGGGAAGGTCAAGAATCTTTCGTGGCGCTGAATAATCGAACGATTCCCCAGTTTGAACTGTTGCAGCGAACACAGACTTTCCCTGAATGAAATAGATTTCCTTGCCCGAGGGTGACCAGATAGGGTTCGAACCGCCGCCACTGGAAATTTGCCATTTACCTCCACGTGACGGAAAAGGAACAACTACTACCTCCGCCTTGCCTGATTCGTACGTTTCAAAAGCAAGATATTTGCCATCAGGAGAAAAAACCGGATTGGCTTCCCTTGCAGGAGATTCAATAAACGGGGATGCCTTCGGCGTGCCTTCGAGAGACAATAACCAGATATCTCCATCTTGCATCACCGAAAGCACTTTTCCATCCGGAGAGACTGCGCTGGGATACTGTGTACGATTACCGGAAGTAAGTACCTCCGCCTTGCCTGAACCATCCCAGGGCTTGCGATAAATAACTGTCCCTGCACCTGACTCGGAACCATAAATAATATATTTTCCGTCCGCGCTCCAAACAGGGAAGCCGCTATTTCCTCCACCGAAGGTCACGCGGCTCAGATTTTTCCTTCCAATATGGTACAACCAAACGTCGTCATTAGCGGCCTGAACATGCAGTGCCACTTTTTCGCCATCCGGTGAAAGCGATGCTGAGAAATACGAGTTTGTCGTATCTACAAGCGGTGATGTCCGTCCCTGCATATCCAGCCATTTGACCCTGCTCACTGTATATGATTCAACACCCCGCGGAATATAGAGAAGCGTGCCATCATCGGAAAATGCGAGCGATGTTTCACCGGAAAACGGATTCATCCATCCCCCCTTGAAGAGTTGCTTCGGCGTACCGGTGATTTCCGTTTTATCAAGATCAAATGGAACTGCATAGACAAAACTTCCTCTTGCATACACGAGATGCCCGGTCGGGACGTATCGAGCGAATGTACCGCCACGGATAAGTATCTTTTTCGTTCCGCTCTTCATATCAAAAACCGCAATCGCTGCTTCATCAAAGGTGGTAATAGTGTTAAACTTGATGGTGTATAAAATACTCTTTCCATCAGGAAGGAGCTCCGGAAACCTGTGGCTGATCTCTCCTGATGCAGAATCGAGCACGGTTACAGAACTGACAGATCCACCATCCTCACTCAAACGATAAATCGTGCTGCTGATATGACCCACATAAATATTCTTGTCTTTTCCCCACCACAAACCGCGCATCTGGCCTCCGACATCGCATAATGCTACCGGTATTCCGCCGAAAACCGACGATTTCTTCACGATATTCCCATTGGAGAACGCAATCCACTTTCCATCCGGCGAGAATACATGATAGGTCTGTTGTACACCGGAAAAATCGGAACCAAGAAGCGGTTCGAGGGTTTCTCTTTCGACTGAACGGAGCATTATTTTTGAGCCAACACCTGATGTCACAACAAATGAAAGAAACTTTCCATCCGGAGAAATATTTATGCCTGTAGTGCCGATGGGGATCGCAGCACTGTCCGGCAACTGAATCGAAAAACGCATAACCTGGGATGTGGCATCCTCTTTCGTATTCCAAAGACTAAAGAGTATTCCAACAACAACACCTGCAGCAAGCAACGCAAGGCCTGACAGGATCAGCGGTAACGAGGATTTTCTTGATACGACTTCGCCTGCTCTTTGCTTCGCAGGCAAAGCAACTCCGGGAGCATCTAGTTTCAATGCCGGAACAATTCGCGACATTTTCGACCTGCTTGATTCACGCTTCACGCGCTTCAGGTCTTTTGCTATATCTTTTACTGCATTGTATCGTTCATCAGGTTCCTTTTGCAGACATTCAAGAACAATCCTGTCAAGTTCAGGGTCAATATCAGGTTTCAGTGAACTCATCGGAACAGCCTCTACATTGACAATCTCATACATGAGCGCTGTTTCATGTACACCCTTGAACGGGAGCTGGCCGGTGAACAACTCATACAGAAGTGCACCCAGTGAAAACGTATCCGAGCGGTGATCTGCATCCTGCCCCTGGACTTGCTCGGGCGACATGTAACCTGCCGTACCGACTGTGCTGCCTTCTTTCGTAAGCCTCGACACTCCGCGCAATTTTGCGAGGCCGAAGTCCATAATCTGTGCAATACCATCTTTGCGGATCATAATATTCTCGGGCTTGATATCGCGGTGGACAATCCCCTTCTCATGTGCCGCGGCAAGCCCGTCAGCAATCTGGATGCCGATGTCAATCGCCTGTTTCATCGGAATCCCGCTTGCGGCCAGAGACTTCATCTTGCTTCTGAGTGTTTGGCCATCAACAAATTCCATGACGATGAACAGCTGGTTCTCGTGCGAATCAATGGAGTAAATCGTGCAAATGTTCGGATGATTGATGGCGGAGGCGGCTTTTGCCTCTTGAATGAAACGTGTCTTGTCCTGCTCGGATGCGGATAAATGTTCCGGAAGAAACTTGAGCGCAACAAGCCTGTCCAGTGTGGTATCTTCCGCCTTGTAGACCACACCCATACCACCCTCGCCCAATTTCTCAATGATCTTATAGTGAGAAACAGTCTGTCCGATCATAATAGGCCCCGCTGTATCTGCATGCTCATATTTTTCATACACTCTCTTCTATGCAGCCTTCCCCTTGTATTCCAATGACAGGAGCGTAATATCATCAGATTGGTTCGCCCTTCCGATATATTTCAGCAGGTCAACAATAATACCCCGCACGAGTTTTTCCAGGACATCCGGCGTATGACTGCCGAGATATTGTAATAGACGTTCCTCTTTGTACAATTCCCTTCTTTCATTCATTGCCTCGGTAACTCCATCCGTATAGAGGATTACTCTGTCGCCGGGATGAAGTTGAAGTTTCCGAGTTCCGAATTGGAACGGCTCGATTTTTCCCAGGAGAATTCCCGCCGTGTCTTCCAACTGTACGACTTGTGATGTATGGCGTATAATGAAGGGAAGGTTGTGGCCACCGTTGCAATAATGAATTACACCCGTAGTTGTCTCCAAAACACCATAGAACACCGTGACAAACGTGCTCGAGTCGCTTTCGGGAATCAGCATAGTATTCACCCTTGAGAGACATTCCGCCGGGTCAAGTATCTGCGACGCGATTCCCTTTATCATCGTTCTCGCTACTGCCATGTAAATGGCAGCCGGAATTCCTTTCCCCGACACATCACCGATGACAAACCCGAGATGGGTGTCATCAATAAGGAAAAAATCGTAAAAATCCCCCCCTATATCCTTTGCGGGATGCATCTCTGCATAGATGGAGAACTCGTTTCGGTGCGGGAAAGCGGGAAAGCTGCGAGGCAGTATAGATTGTTGGATACGTGCAGCCGTGCTGAGGTCGCGTTCAACATCTAGCAGCTTCCTTCGATCATCCAACGCGGACTTGATCGCCGCGACTTCCTTCATCCCCTTTTCGATCGTCACCTGCAAGTCGTTAAAGTCAATGGGTTTCGTGACAAAATCAAAGGCACCACGGTTCATTGCAGTACGTATGTTCTCCATATCGCCATACGCTGAAACAATCACAGTCTTGAGGGCCGGGTTGTCCTTCTCCTGCAGTTTCTGCAACAACGTCAGCCCGTCCATTTTAGGCATATTGATATCAGACAGGATCAGCGTGATATCATCCGACCCGTTGAGCTGATTCAGCGCCTCTTCCCCGTTTTCAGCGAAAACGAATTCATACACGCTGCCCTGAATTTGTTTTCTGAATTTCTGCAGGATGAGCATCTGCAAATCCGGCTCGTCATCAACCACCATGATTTTCGGTAACGCCATAAGAACACTACTCCCGTACCATCAGCTTGCGTGTTTTTTAAGAAGCGATTGTATTTCCATTTTCAATGAGTCAAAATCTATGGGCTTGGTGAAGAACTCCTTTGCCCCTGATTCAATAGCTTTCTTCTGGTTTTCCGCATCTCCGTAAGCCGAGATCATGCTCACATGGATGTCGGGATATTTCTCTTTGATGATATTCAGAAGTTCAAGGC
>CAZWIN010000270.1:0-4334 GCA_964633855.1 uncultured Chitinophagales bacterium | reverse complement strand
CAAGAAAGATGTTGAGTGAAATGCCGCCTATGAGTTCCATGGAGCGCTGGTCAATGAACCTCTTTCCAGTGAAGTCATCAATGTTGAGGAACAGTGAGCCGACAAGCATTCCACCGATGGTTGCCGGCAGGGTAAGCCCGATGTTTTGGAAGAACATGCTGACAAGACCGCCGATTGCCATTGCGACAGCGGCGATGATCATATTAACAATAAGAGGAGAATCCTCTTTGTCTATGTTGATGGAGAGTGTTGAACCGGGATCATCATCAGCCACCTCTGTTGAGCGACCTTGCACAGATGCAAGGCGGAATTTCTCTATCAGCCAGGTGGATGCGGGGCCGCCGACCATCCCGCCGGCGACGATGCCGAATGTGGCCGCGGTAATGGCAAGTGTATCTGCTCCAGCCATTCCTGCCTGTTCAAACAGAGGCGCAAACGCCATTCCCGTTGCCGGGCCGCCGACCAGAGTCACCGATCCGGCCATAACGCCGATGAGAGGATGTACTCCGCTGAGGTTTGCAACTCCCATCCCGACCAGATTCTGTACGATGCAGAAGACGGACGAGATAATAAGAAAGACGAGAACCGGGACGCCGCCCGAACGCAAGAGCCGGACGCTTGCACTCATTCCTACAGTTGTAAAAAACAAAAGCATGAACAACGGTTGGGTGGTGGTATCAACTTCCAGGTTAAGAACCCTGTCTCGGGCAAGAAGGACAAGCAGTGCAAAGATGCTTCCACCAACAACAGCGGCGGGGATATTAAACCGGTCAAGAAAGGGAATACGTCGTTTCAGGAGAACGCCGAGGTAGTACAGGATGGCGCCAATACCCAGAGTCTGGATCAAATCCAGTTTGATAAGAGGGATGGTATTAGCGTCAACCGGCATAGAATGAACAGAGGCTCTTCGTTTTGGGGTAACCTGTATGTATTGGGCACCAAGATAGAGCCTTTCCCACCAAGGTGCAAGGGGAGGATGTTGTCAGGGATGAAAGCGCAGTTGGTAAATGATGAATGAAGAGTTAAGAGTGATGAATGGGTTACCCAGTGGGGTATGGGTCTGTGTATTTCAAGATTTGCCTTCGCGAAGGAAAGACGTTATCTTGAAGCGGTACAACCATGGTTAATCGCCTTTCCATACAGGGAATATCGAAGTTCGCACGGTACACAGTACTGCCGTTATGCTGCGTGCTGCTTGCGATGCTTTTCGCTGCTGCGCCGGGGCTCAATACCGGCTCAAGAACTGCGACCCACATCCTTACGCATGAGGGTTCTGCTCTTGCCCCGATTGAAGGAGTGAATCAGGTAAAGTCGTTACACGAAAAAGATGCCTGTCAGGTCCTCCTCATCCACGATTTTACCCCGACTGTATCTTCGCAACTCGCTATTGCCAATTTCAGCCCCAGCCACGAAATATTTCTCCGCCTTCCGCTGGCGTTGGTGTATTCCCAGACTGTCTCTTCCCGTCTCTAACTCTTACACGCTTTCTTACTGACTTTCCTTTGAACGTCAAACGATGATGCTACGCATGGGCGCTCATGTGCCTGTACGGCAGCATATCGCCTTGATGTTCGTTGAATCCACAATTTCACGGTTTGCGGCTGAAGCTTGAATACAATCCGGCCTCGGCGGACCATCGTACTTTTGGAGACAGAACAATGAACGATCAGAATTCCGACAAAGAACATTCCGGTAAACGTGTGCTCTTGAATATTTCAGCGTTTATGATTGGCACAATACTGCTTCTTGTTGTGCTGAAGTTTTTGCTTGGCTGATGGCAGCGTAAGATAGTTCAACTTAATCAATCAGTACTATACTCATTATAGAAAGGCCTTCCCCATGTCCACTTCGGCGCTGGTTATGATGCTGGGTTCATGGCTTTTGATCATCTATTACACGGTCAAATTCTTCCTCAAGGTGTTGAAGACACCGCAGGAGAAGAACGAGGGGTGAACAGTAATGCCGGAACGCCAATCCTGTAGGATTGGCGTTTTTGTTTGTGCTTGAGATTGAACCGTGAGTTACGGCTTTGCCCTCGTGGAGAGAATAAACCATCATCAAAACCCATTGTAGTGGAGGAACACCATTTATGTCGAGTCAACTGTTTGCAAAAAAGCCGCTCAAGATGTTGCTGGAGGAATTGAAGGGGGAAGACCGGTTGCGGCGTGTGCTCGGCCCGGTATCACTGACAAGCCTTGGCGTCGGCGCCATTATCGGAGCGGGGATATTTGTCGCGACAGGAGCCGCAGCGCACAACGTGGCGGGGCCTGCGCTGATGCTCTCGTATGTAGTAGCGGGCGTGACCTGTATCTTTGCGGCATTATGCTATGCTGAGTTTGCCTCGATGGTGCCGGTTGCCGGCTCGGCATACACCTACGCCTATGCCACGCTCGGCGAACTCTTTGCGTGGATCATCGGGTGGGATCTGGTGCTCGAGTACGCTGTGGGTTCTGCAACAGTTGCCAACGGCTGGTCGGGTTACTTCCAGAGTGTGATAGCGAAGATGGGCCTTGTCCTTCCTGCAACACTCTCCGGGCCGCCGATTATTTATGATGCAGCGACAGGAGCTTTTGTCGCAACAGGCGGACTTATCAACCTTCCGGCGGTGATTATTGTTGCCATCGTGACGATGGTGCTCGTAAAGGGTATTCAGGAGAGTGCCAGCTTCAACGCCACCATGGTGTTCCTCAAGGTTGCCGCCGTACTGTTTGTTATCCTTGTCGGCTCGTTTTATATCAATCCCGAGAACTGGGTACCGTTTGCACCGTATGGCATGACGGGCTTGAGTTTCTTCGGCTACACAGTATCGGGGCAAACCGATGCAGGCGGACAGCCGCTCGGGATGCTTGCCGGCGCGGCGATCATCTTCTTTGCCTATATCGGGTTTGATTCCGTATCCACGCATGCGGAAGAGGCAAAGCGCCCTCAGCGGGATGTACCCATCGGCATTATTGCATCGCTTATTATTTGTACCGTGTTATATATTGCTGTTGTTGCTGTACTTACGGGTATGGTAAAGTACACAGAGATCAGCGTGAATGCAGGAGTCTCGGATGCGTTCAAGCATGCCGGGCTTCCCTGGGCGGAAGTGATCATCGCCTCGGCGGGTGTTGCCGGCATTACCTCGGTGCTGCTGGTAATGATGCTTTCGGCGCCGCGTGTGTTCCTTGCGATGGCGCGTGATGGCATGGTGCCCGCCAGCTTCTTCGGTGCCGTGCATCCCAGGTTCCGCACGCCGTATAAGAGCACCATTCTTGTCGGTATTTTTGTTGCCGTGCTTGCAGGGTTGCTCCCTATTGATGCATTGCTTCACCTGACCAACATCGGTACGCTGCTTGCGTTTGTGATCGTGTGTGCGGCGGTGCTCATCATGCGAAAGAAGCATCCGGAGGCAGAGCGGCCGTTTCGTGCGCCGTTCTTTCCGTTCGTGCCGATCATGGGAATTCTCTGCTGCCTTCTGCTGATGTTCTCCCTGCCTACTGCCAACTGGTGGCGGTTGCTCGTGTGGCTCGGTATCGGGTTCATTATTTATTTCACCTATAGCCGGAAGCATAGTGTGATGGCAAGAAACAAATAGACGGAGAGTTTTTTGAGGTATTGAGCGCCGATCCCAAAGGATTGGCGCTTTTTTGTTTTTATGCTGAATGCTAGAGATGAAACGTCCGCCAGATAAACGGCGGACAAGCTGATGTCGCAGAATGAAATGATGAATAAGTAATAATGAATACTGAATTGTGAATGGTGAATTGGGAAGGGGAAGGAGGCAAAGCGCAGATGATTGATGAATATCGAATTGGAAATTGAGGATTGAGAATTAGGTGTTAGGCAAACTCACTCCCGTCGTGGATTGGGCACGGTTCTCCTCTCTTCAGCAAAAAAACGGATTGCCGGACAGTCCCGTTAGGGACGAGATGTTTCTAGAAACTTCCATACCGTATTTCTCTAAAGCCCCGGAGGGTCGAGATGTTAGTAAGGAATCCGAGTTTTGGGTGCACTCAACTTAAGGGTATTAGGTGGCAGACACAAGGAGGAACTAGGAGCCGACAACGGATAAGCAACGGAGCAGATACGGAGAAGATCGGAAGGGAATAGGGTGGAATTGGGAAAGAGTCCAATTTTTGGCGGAATGATGGAATAATGGAGTATTGGAGTGGTGGAGGGTTAAGCATAGAAGCGAATGCATGCGGCAATGGGCAAAATCAAAGATTGTCGAGCGGCAAATGAGCCGTAGGCCAAATTTGCGAGCTTCCATTGTAATTCTTGATTTGAGAAGGGGATTCGCATAGATTGGTGATGCAAAGTGACTGAAGATTTTTGCTGCCAGAGTATTCAAC
>CAZWIN010000269.1:0-4356 GCA_964633855.1 uncultured Chitinophagales bacterium | reverse complement strand
TGGTGGATGGGACAACGCAACTTTTCAAACCACCGATGGTGGGGAGACATGGGAGGTATCGTCGTTTGGTGGTGTGAATGTGAACCGCATCCGTTTTCTTAGTGATACGCTGGGATATGCCGTTGGCCAACGCGTTTACAAGTTCTCTCGAGAAGGCACGACATCAGTTGACCCTATACAACTCGATGAACTGCCGTCGGGCATTACTTTGTTGCAGAACTACCCCAACCCCTTCAACCCGAGCACGACCATCAAGTACGATCTTCCGATCGATTCACCGGTCCGGTTGACAATCTTCAACATGCTCGGTCAGGAGGTTGCAACACTTGTGGATGAGAACCAGAAGGCTGGCCATAAATCCGTGAAATGGAGCGCCGTTGACATCTCATCCGGGGTGTACTTCTATCGCTTTCAAGCCGGGGATTTTACACAGGTGAAAAAGCTACTGTTTCTGAAGTAGTCCCGCCGATTTTGGGCGGAGATGTTATTGCCGAAGTAAGTTTCAGTTTGATCCTGGGAGAAAGGGTGCCCCGGCCGATTCCGGTCGGGGCTTTTCTAAATCAGAGATCAAGGGAACTGGATTGAACCGCTCCTACAAGTGTATCATTTTCCAATAATCATGGCTATTCCATCAATCCTTCCCATCGGAGCCGAGAGTTGAACTCCGGCCACTTCGCCTTTCACATGTTCGTACGTTTCTCTGGCGATCCTCACTCCTTCGGCAAAGCCCTCTTCCTTTGTGGTTGTTTTTCGCATCCGGTCCATGATATCAGCAGGCACGCTTGCACCCGGGACTTCGTTGTTCATGAACTCTGCATTGCGATAGGAGACAAGGGGCCAAATTCCGCACAACAGCGGAAGTTTTACATGCTCGATTCGTTTCATGAAGCGTTCGAGAATCCTGACGTCGAACACCGGCTGTGTGACGATGTATTCTGCTCCGGCTTCGATTTTCCAGTCAAGCCTCTTCAGTTCCTCGTCAAGATTGATAGCGCCGGGATTGGCTCCGACACCGATAAGGAGTCCCGTTGGATCGCCGATAGGATTGCCGGCAAGGTCAAGTCCGTGGTTCAGTCTGTTGATCAGGTTCACGAGACCGATAGCGTCGACATCAAAGACGGCAGTGGCATCGGGGTAGTTGCCAAGTTTTGGGGGGTCGCCGGTGATCGCAATGAGGTTGCGGATGCCCAACGCCCACGCGCCGAGTAAATCTGATTGCATACCGATTACGTTGCGGTCTCTGCAAGCGAAGTGCAGCACGGGCTCTATCCCAACTTCCCTCAGGAATATTGTTGCCATTGCCAACGCCGACATCCTGGCAGAAGCTCTCGGCCCATCGGGAATGTTGATCGCATCAATGCCAAGATGATGAAGCTGCCTGGCCTTTGCCACTTCACGCGCCGGCGAAACGCCCTTTGGCGATACAAGCTCAACGAGCGTCACGAATTCCTTTCGCAACAACTTGTTTGAAAGCCTCGACTTCTCCTTTAGTTCGTGGACCTTGACTGCTTCCGGGGCGATTACTTTCAGTTCCGCGGTCTTCACATCCATTCGCTTTGCCGGCTGTAGTGCCTGAACCGCTCTTCTGATTGCGCGGATATGACTGGGGTTTGTACCACAACATCCTCCAACAATAACAGCACCGGTTTGTATGAACCGTTTTGAATACTCTGCCACATATTCGGGCGAGGTCATGTAGATGTTTCTTCCACCCACATTTTGAGGGAGGCCCGCGTTGGGCTGGACGGAGATCGGCAGGGAAGTAAGTGTTTTGAACTCTTCGAGCGCTTCGAGCATGGCTTTGGGGCCGACGGAACAGTTCATCCCGATAGCGTCAATGGTGTAGCCAGCCAGAGCCGCGACAAAATTCTGGAGTGGTGCGCCGCTCAGGAGTTTTCCGTCGTCGCCAATGGTTATCTGAGCAATGAGCGGAATATCCGCGTTGAGTTCGCGAACGGCGCGTATTGCCTGTTCAAGTTCCGAGACGAGCCCAAATGTCTCAAGGACCACCAGGTCAACTCCTCCATCAAGAAGCCCCTTGATATGCTCCTTGAAAACATCCTTTGCTTCATTGTACGAAAGCTTTCCCAATGGTTCGATCTGAACACCGAGAGGCCCAACGGATCCGGCAACGAGCGTCTTGTCCTGCGCGACTTTCTTCGCGAGCTGGGCTCCCTTCAGGTTGATCTCGTAGACTTTTGTCTCCAGGCCGTGGGGAGCCAGCTTGAACCGGTTTGCTCCGAATGTATTGGTCTCGATAACATCGGCACCGGCATTCACATAATCACGGTGCACTTCACTTACGATATCAGGGTTGATGAGATTTAACTCGTCAAAACACGTGTTGATAAAAATGCCTTTTTCGTAGAGATATGTCCCTACGCCTCCATCAAAAACAATGATTTCGTCCTTCAGTCTTTCCCTGAATGTTCTCATGCATTTACTCCGTGTTACGTTTTTTGAATATTTGTCTCATCTCTGATCGCCAGCTGATGTCTGGTGACAACGCCTGTAACATTGCCGTGTACCATGGTTCCTTAAGGGATCATCGCTCCGGCAGTAATTTCTGTACTCCAGACACCAATGTCAACAACCCGAGCTTATGTTGTTGGATTACACATCCTACCGTAGATATGATAGTCGCGTCACTTGGGATTTCTGCACGCCGGGTGATTGCATCCCAAAGGTGGAGCAGATGATTGTTGGCCTTGCCTGCGTCACCAGACACTTGCCACGCAACCAATAGCGCAGCGGATCAATATCAATACCTTGACCTTTGTAAATAACAACTGCTACATTATAATCTTCAGGACAAAAATCTAACGGCAAAGTTGGTCGGACTCACACAGATTCAGGAAATCCCGCAGACTACAAGTTCGATATCTCTCTTTAGAAGTGCCTGGTGCTGTCACAGCGGTATCCGGCCCTTTCCGGGCTGTCACACTGAATAGATGATTATGCTTAAGATTCAAGGGAGTTCGTTCTACCCGTTTTTCATTCTTTGGGAGCGTGTGATGAGAAACATCAATATCTAGGGGCTCTTTTCTTGACAATCCGCTTTTCCGGTTGCATATTGTACCCAGCAACTCAACCTTCCTTCCCCTAAAAGTCTCAACAACCTAAGACATAATTTTCGCAGAGGTTGAACCATGGGTCAACAACAGATCCTGTTTCTCCTGCTTGGTATCTGTATCTTCGGCATTGCCATATCAGTCGGGGTGATTTCTATCCAGAGTGAATTGGCGCCTGATAACAGGGAGATTCTTAAGCATGAACTTCAGGTACTCGCCACAGAAGCACAGGCGTTCTATCATCGCTCGATCGCTGAAGGCGGGGGAGATGGTTCATTCATCGGCCTTTCTCCTGGCAATGAAGGGTTGTATAAACTTACTGCGAAGCCATCAACAATTGACGGCGACTTCTTTATCAAACGCCAGGGAGATGTGAACTCCGTAGAACTCATGGCGATCGGTACACAGAGAGGGATGGACTCACGCCTGCCTGTACGACTTGTAATGACCGTGTGGGCCGAGAGCACCGCGATACAAGTGATGAACTGATGTGAATGGAATATTGGATGAATGGAGTAATGAGAGTGTCGTTAGCATCTTCCGTTTGAAAGTCCTTCTGTTTTTGCCTACCTTCTAAGAACAACGTTCATTTATTCAGAGTCAATCCGGTACAATCCATGCACAAAGTTACTCTAATCCCCGGCGACGGGATAGGTCCGAGCATTGCTGAATCCGCTGTAAAAGTAATCGAAGCCGCAGGAGTGAAGATCGAGTGGCAGAGAGTTGAGGCAGGGCTTGCAGCCATTGACAAATTCAAAGACCCGCTCCCGGTTCAGGTTATTGATTCCATCAAGGAAACCAAGGTAGCTCTCAAGGGCCCACTCACGACTCCCGTTGGCTCCGGATTCAGAAGCGTGAATGTTGCGCTGCGAAAAGAGTTCGACCTTTATTCAAATGTTCGTCCGGCAAAGTCATTTGAGGGCGTTCCCGCCCGGTACACGGATGTGGATCTTGTCATCGTGCGTGAGAACACCGAGGAGTTTTACGCTGGAATCGAGCACTACATTGATCCTTCGCGAAGCGCGGCAGAGACCATCGGTATTGTTACACGTTCAGGCTCCGAGCGGATTGTCAAATATGCGTACGAATACGCTCGTCAACATAACAGGAAAAAAGTTACCACGGTCCACAAGGCAAATATCCTCAAGTACACAGGCGGCCTTTTCCTCGAAGTCTCCCGTGTAGTCGGCTCAAAGTACACTGATATCATAACTGAAGACAAGATTATTGACAACATGGCAATGCAGATGGTTGTCAATCCGTATCAGTTTGATGTCATTGTTAC
>CAZWIN010000268.1:2473-4360 GCA_964633855.1 uncultured Chitinophagales bacterium | reverse complement strand
GATAACAAAAGAGCGGCTTGGCTTGCTCCGTGAAGCAGATGCAATCTTTGTCGAAGAAATAAAGAAAGCTGGACTATACAGAACTATCTGGCAGGGGTTTGTTGTTTTGTTGCCAGTGAGGAGTGTTGGAGTGATGGGGGATGGACGGACATACGAATACACCCTCGCTGTACGCGCAGTGACAAGCATTGATGGAATGACAGCCGATTGGTTTCGTATGCCTCACGAGGTGTTAGCGGTGATATCATCACGCATCACCAATGAAGTCCGTGGAATCAACCGGGTGGTGTATGACATCAGCTCGAAGCCTCCGGCAACGATTGAGTGGGAGTGAACCATTGATTGGGCAAGAAGATTGTAGATTATAGATTGAGGTGAACCGTGGATGAGCAAGGGCACAAAAAACTCGAAGTGTACCGGCTTGCGCATAGGTTGGCAGTTGACGTCCACTCGATGTCTCTGGAATTGCCAAAGCACGAAATGTATGAGGAGGGAAGCCAGATCAGAAGATCTTCAAAATCCGTCTCTGCACAGATTGTAGAGGGATTTGCCTTAAGGAAAAACAAGAATGAATTTCTTCAATATCTGAACAGAGCGTTTGCGTCAGCAGTGGAAACGCTCGAGCATATTGATCTGCTCTATGAGACAAAATCGCTCAACGATGAAAGTGTGTACATCAACTTAAGGAATGGATATCAAAGTCTCTGCAGGATGCTGTTTAGGTTCATCCAGTCTGTGAATGAAGAACATACGAAGCCCTTTTACTTGAAGGACGACAGTGTACCATACGAGGTGAATAGAGAATAATTTGCCATAATCTCCAATCCATCATCCATAATCTCTTTGGTCTCACTTTGCGCAAGTTTTTCTCATTTGTAAAAATAGAACACACGCTCTTTTCGCTTCCGCTGATTTACAGCGGTGTTTTGCTAGCGACGCGGGGAGTGCTCCCACCGATCAAGATTCTCGTTCTGGTACTCACGGCGGCGACCGGCGCACGAACGGTTGCCTTTGCACTGAATCGTATCATTGATCGTCACATCGATGCGAAGAATCCCCGTACGGCATCCCGGGACCTGCCGAGCGGACGCATGACGCTTATCGAGGCATCATCAGTGATGGTTGCGGGCTTGGCGTTGTATTTCGGGTCGGCATACTTCATTTCGGATTTCTGTTTCTATATGTCACCGTTGCCGCTGGCAATCTTCGGTGTTTATCCGACTATGAAGCGTTATACACCGCTTGCGCATTTTGGGGTCGGGATGGGGCTTGCTATGGGCCCCCTCGGTGGCTGGTTCGCGGTTTCGCCTTCATTTAACAACCTGATGGCTCCGATGCTTCTCTCTCTCTTCACGCTCTTCTGGGTTGCAGGATTCGATATCATTTACGCCACGCTTGACGAGGAGTTTGACAGGAAGCAATCACTGTACTCTTTCCCCTCACGGTTCGGCAAGGAACGGGCATTGAGGTATTCGGGATACTTCCATCTGGTTGCATTTGCGTTGCTCATAGTGTTGTTCTTCTATTCGGTATTCTCATTGATGGCTCTGCCGCTGCTCCTCTTGACGGGCTATTTGCTTTACCTTGAACAGAAAAAAGCGGAGGATGTTGAGCTGGCATTTTTTAAGATTAATGCAGTTGCAGGGTTCTCTGTGTTTTCTATGATTCTTGTCGGACAGTTGGTTTGATGGCCAACCCAAATCTCACATTACATATCTCATATCTTTCATGAAAATCGTAGTAGGTATTACAGGCTCGTCAGGCGCAATCTATGCTCTGGACTTTCTGAAGAAATGTCCGGCAGATAAGTACCTCGTTGTAAGTGCATGGGGGAAGGTGTTGCTGCGCGATGAATTAAATATCAGCGAAAAAGACCTGAAGCTGTAT
>CAZWIN010000268.1:0-2463 GCA_964633855.1 uncultured Chitinophagales bacterium | reverse complement strand
CGACCTGACAGCGCCGATGGCCTCCGGCTCGAATCAATTTGACGCGTTTGTTATCCTTCCGGCTTCGACTTCGACACTCGGCAAGATTGCCTCCGGAATTGGTGATACCCTCATCACGCGCACCGCACAAGTGTGCCTGAAAGAACGCTACAAGCTGATTATCTGTGTCAGGGAAACCCCGCTTTCGACACTGACACTTGAGCAATGTGCCCGGCTATCCGGATATGGTGCCATCATCATGCCGATTTCATCACCACTCTATTTTGTGCCCAAAACCGTTGACGAGTACGTCGGCGCGTTTACGGACAAAGTGCTCGGCCAGCTTGGTATACGTTCGGGCAAGGGCTGGCGTGCTGAGGAATTCGGTTGACGTGACGAAACTGCTTCTAATTATCCTCGGTACGCTATCGTTAATTGTCGGGATCATTGGCGCATTTGTGCCCGTTCTTCCCACCACTCCTTTTATTCTTCTCTCTGCCATTTGTTACGTCCGCAGCTCACCGAGAATGTACGCCTGGGTAATGCGCAGCCGGTTTGCCGGTGCCCATGTGGAAAACGTGCTTGCAGGACGTGGTATCCCGTTGAGCGTCAAGGTTATTGCTGTTGCAATATCTTTTTTCATGATCGGTTATGTTTGCGTTTTCAGGACAGAGAGCTTTTTCGTGAGGTTTATCCTCGGGGTATTGTTCGCTGTGCAGGTCTTCTTCATGGTCAAGATTCCCACGCTGCAAAAGCCACCGGCAGAGACGCAGCCTGAGACGATTGACGCAGGTGCGCCGAACTCTTGAGTTCTCCTGTTTGATTCTCTTTTTGCAAACCCGTACTTTGCAGGGCATTCATTCTCAAAAAACACTTTGGAGGAACAATGCCACGATATCTTGCTTTGATTTTTGTTGTTACCCTCTGCATGCTGTCGGGTGTTTGTGTTTCATACTCACAGGCGACAAAGCAACTTGAAAAGCGCACGAAGGACCTTCAACACAGCGAAAAGAAGAGCTGGGAACAGGTTGATCAGATCAACAAGGAATCCGATAACTCCAAAGCACGCTACCAGCAGGGAAGAAAGGCCGGCAAGTTGGATAAACACAAGAAGGGGTACGATGTAACAAAGCATGGTATCGCCCCACGCGAACGCGATTACAAAAAAGTTGAAAAGCCCAAAAAGACAGAACCGAAAAAGAAGTAATGCTCATTCATTTCACATCTTACCCTGAACGCTGAAATCCCCAATGGGTTTTTCCTCACTTGGCGACTTCGCACGGCATCTTGAATCTGTTGGAGAACTCCGTCGTGTCAGCGTTGAAGTTGACCCGTATCTCGAGATTACCGAAATAGCCACGCGTGCTATTAAGGAAAAGAAACCGGCGTTGCTCTTCGAGAATGTCAAAGGCTCGAAGTTTCCGGTTGTCATCAATACTCTTGCCAATGATTTTCGTATTGAGCTAGCCCTTCAGAAGCATCCCCAACAGCTTGGCGAGGAGCTGATCAGGTTTTTTGAAGATGCGCTGCCTCCCAAACCGTCAACATTCTTCAAGCACAAGAACCTGCTTGCACGTTTTCTGAAAGCTCCGGTACGAAAAGCATCATCAGCAATTGTACAGCAGGTTGTCAGGCCGCCGGATTTGGATGAGCTTCCTGTCCTGACGTGCTGGCCTGAAGATGGCGGGCGCTTTTTTACGCTGCCTCAAGTGGTTACATACGATCCCCGGACCGGTAAACGGAACATGGGGATGTACAGGATGCAGGTATTCGACAAGCAGACCACCGGCATGCACTGGCAGATACAGAAGGGTGGTGGTTTTCACTATCATCGCGCCGAGCAGATGGGGAAGGATTTGGAACTTGCGGTTGCTTTCGGGACGGATCCTGCGTTGTTGCTTGCGACCATTGCTCCGTTGCCTGAGAACATAGATGAAGCGATGTTTGCCGGATTTCTTCGCGGCAAGCGAACGGCATTTGTGAAGGGCAAATCAATTTCGATTGACGTCCCGGCAAATGCCGAGTTCATTCTCGAAGGCCTTGTTCCTTTACACGAGAGAAGGATAGAGGGTCCGTTCGGCGACCACTTCGGGCATTACTCGCACGCAGCGGAGTTTCCCGTTTTTCACATCACAGCTATGACCCACAGAAAGAACGCCGTTTATCCCGCCACAGTCGTGGGCATTCCACCGATGGAGGATAAATGGCTGGGCGATGCGACTCAGCAAATTCTCGGTCCTCTCATCAAACTCACGCATTCCGAGATCGCTCACATGTGGGCATACTATGAAGCGGGGTTTCACAATCTCCTTGTGGTTGCCGTGAACCAGCGATACGGCAAAGAAGCAATGAAGGCAGCGCTAGGATTGATGGGGACGGATCAACTCTCATTGACAAAATGTATCATTCTTGTTTCCGCAGGTGTCAACGTCCGCAACTTCGATGAAGTGATGAAGAATGTGAGGGATAACTTCGACCCACATT
>CAZWIN010000267.1:0-4386 GCA_964633855.1 uncultured Chitinophagales bacterium | reverse complement strand
TCAACTGGAAGGCATATCCCAACAACATCGGACATATGACAGACATCGGCTGTTTCCGGTGCCACGATGGGAAGCACGTCAGCGCCACAGGCAAGACGATCTCGAAGGATTGCAACAGCTGTCATACGATTCTCTATCAGGGCAGCGATCCCGTTCCGACAACAATGAATATTGGGGGATTGGACTTCCAACACCCCGAAGACATTGGTGAGACCTGGAAGGAAATGAATTGCAAGGACTGTCACACCGGGCAATGAATTGGTATTGGTCGACGTGCACGCGTGTGCCGGGGGCTTTGTTGATACCTGGAACGAACTGAACTTCTACTCTTCATAATGTAAAGACAGGGCTCAAACAGTAAGATGAACGGGACCGAAACAGGTTCACACGAGCCACACAAGCGGGACTTCCTGAAGATTGTGTTGACGGGCGGTTTCGCTGCGTGGGCATTGTCCGTGCTTTATCCACTTTTTAAATATCTCAAACCTCCAAAGCAAGCCGAAGTGGAGGTTACCAGCGTAAAGGTGGGGAAGCTCAGCGAGATCGAAAAGGAGAGTGGAAGAATTGTGCGGTTTGGGAACAAGCCCGTTATTCTGGTGCGCTCCGCCAATGGGGATCTGCGAGCCCTTTCAGCAACATGCACTCATCTCGATTGCACAGTACAATTTCGGAAGGATATGGGATTGATCTGGTGCGCCTGCCACAACGGGAAGTACGACCTGACGGGCCGGAATATCGACGGACCGCCACCACGCCCTCTCGACGAGTTCAGGGTCGTCGTTCAGGGAGAGGAAGTGTTTGTCTCGAAGAGCATATGAGACAATTCTGGGAAAAACTCCACAAATGGGTCGACGAACGCGTTGAGCTGAAGGGGCTTGTCGAGTTCATGGGAAAAAAATATGTCCCCGTTCATCGAGGCTCGGTCTGGTATTACTTCGGTGGTGTGTCGCTCTTTCTTTTCATTATTCAAGTCGTAACAGGGATACTCCTTCTTCTTTATTACAAAGGGAGCGAACAACTCGCGTTCGAGAGTATCCAGTTTATCATGTCGAAAGTACAGTTTGGTTGGCTGATCCGCTCCGTCCATAGCTGGGCGGCGAATCTGTTCATCCTCTCCGCGTTTATCCATATGTTCAGTGTGTTCTTTGAGCGGGCGTATCGGAAACCAAGGGAAATAACCTGGCTTACCGGGATGTTTATGCTTTTCCTCGGGTTCGGTTTTGGGTTTAGTGGCTACCTTCTTCCGTGGAATGAGCTTGCGTTTTTTGCGACGAAAGTAGGTACCGATATTGCCGGCGTACTCCCTCTGATTGGAGAACCAATCATGATTTTCCTGCGAGGCGGGGAAGATGTTACCGGGGCCACACTCTCGCGGTTCTTCGGTTTCCATGTGGCTGTTTTTCCGGGAATCTTTACTGTGCTCCTTGCTATCCACCTCGTTCTTGTGCAGCGACAGGGAATGAGTGAGCCGCTTGACCCTGAGAATACGAGCAGCATTGGGAAGAAGTCCATGCCTTTCTTCCCGAATTTCTTGTTGCGTGACTTGTTGCTTTGGCTGCTTGTGCTCAACTTGCTCGCGATCCTCGCAGTGTTCTTCCCATGGGAATTAGGGAAGAAAGCGGATCTGTTTGCCCCCGCGCCCGCCGGTATCAAACCCGAATGGTACTTCCTGTTTATGTTCCAAACACTGAAATATCTTCCGGCAAAAGTGTTGTTTGTCGACGGTGAAGTGCTTGGGATTGCCGTCTTTGGCATTGCCGGACTGCTGTGGGTGCTCGTACCGTTCCTTGATAAAAAGAGTGCGCGCGGCAAACACAATCGGCAACTCACGTATGTTGGCATCCTTGTAGTTATCTATATCATTGTCCTGACAATTCTAGGGTGGTTGCTGTGAACGCAAAGCGTTCCGTCTTGACTATTATCATCATTCTCTCAACGTTCCTGCTGGAACCCGGCAAAACACTTGCTGTCGACAAATGCCGTGAATGTCACGACGCGATTGGTGACAAGCCGTCATTGTTGTTCAAGCATGACGTGCATTCCTCTAGTGGCGTCACGTGCGCCGGCTGCCATGGCGGCGATGCGACGGTGGACGATATGGAAAGAGCAATGAATAAGGAGGCAGGTTTTCTTGGTATTCCGAAGGGTGATGATATTTCCCGTGCCTGTGCAACGTGCCATTCCAGCAGTGAGAAGATGAAGGGTTTTCGCTCATCCCTTTCTACAGGCCAGCTTGAGATGCTTCAAGCAAGCGTCCATGGCCAACGTTCCACCTCTGGAAAGGAACAAATCCTTCAGTGCACGACGTGCCATAACGCGCACGGGATCGTTTCAGTCAAGAACCCGTCATCTCCCGTATATCAATTGAACGTCGTGAAGACTTGTGCAACGTGTCATAGCGACGCTGCATTCATCCGATCATATAATCCCGCACTGCCGGTTGATCAACTCGAGAAGTACAAGACCAGCCTTCATGGTTTGAGAAACGCAAAGAAAGATGCAAAGGTCGCCGAATGTGCAAGCTGCCACGGTAGCCATAATATCCTCCCAGCGAAGAATCCAAAGTCCAAGGTGCATGCGGCAAATCTCCCCGGGACGTGCGCAAAGTGTCATAGCAACCCGGAATACATGAAGGGGTATGACATCCCGACGGATCAATACGAGAATTTCGCTAAAAGCGTCCATGGTATTGCTTTGCTGGGGAAGCACGACCTCTCCGCGCCAGCATGCAATGATTGCCACGGCAATCATGGTGCAACTCCCCCGGGCGTGGAGTCCATTGCCAAGGTTTGCGGCGAATGCCATGCGTTGAATGCGGAACTCTTCTCCTCAAGTCCCCACAAGAAGGCATTCGACGAACTGCAGCTTCCCGAATGTGAAACATGCCACGGTAGTCATGATATTGCTGCCCCAACCAGCGCAATGGTGGGGGTGGATGACGAAGCGATTTGCAGCCGTTGTCATTCAGGGAACGAGCGGCCGAAAGGTTTTCAAGTGGCCGCCGTTATGCGTGGGCTTATTGACAGTCTTGAACATTTGGAAAATCACGCGCAATCGTTGGTCAGAGATGCAGAACAAAAAGGGATGGAGATCGGTGAAGCGAAGTTCAAATTGCGTGACGTGCACCAATCCCGCCTCGAAACGCGAACCGTCGTTCACGCGTTCGATGAGCCGAAATTCCGGGAAGTTGCAATAAAGGGATTAGCAACAGCCGAAGTTGTTCAGGAAGAAGCAGAACACGCCATCGAGGAGTTTTACTTTCGCCGCGTCGGACTCGGAATTTCAACACTCATTATTACGGTGCTGGCAGTGTCCTTGTACTTGTTCATCCATCGCCTGGAACGCATTCAACAGCAAAGGAAATCAGCTACGTTCTAAACACTAATGGGAGGAACCTATGAGATGCCTTCGTGTCGTGGGCAATATCGTGTTCTGCGTGCTCATTCTGTCGTTTGCCGGAAATGCCGATAACAAATTCGTCGGGGTAAAGAAGTGCATGGCCTGCCACAAAGTCGAGAAGCTCGGTGGCCTCGCCTATACAGTGTGGGAAAAAAGCGCCCACGCGAAAGCGTATCAAACCTTGCTCGGGGATGAGGCAAAGAAGGTTGCCAGGGAGAAGGGACTTGAGACAGCTCCTGCCGAAAGCCCCGAGTGCCTTAAATGTCATGTGACTGGTGGAGGCGCTGCAATAAACATTGAGAAGGGGTTCAAGAAAGAAGAAGGAGTGACGTGCGAGGCCTGTCATGGAGCGGCATCTGGCTACATGGCCCTGCACAGCAAGAAGGATGAAGCGAGTAAGGCCAAGGCGAAGGAGGCGGGAATGGTCATTGACAAAGAAGGAAAAGTGTGCGAAACCTGCCACAATGCGGAAAACCCGACTCAGAAAACGCCATTCAAGATGCATGATATGTGGGCGAAGATCGAGCACAAGCTCCCGACTAAGAAATAGCATCGAAAGGAGAACTGCTTCTGTGCATTGCCCTGTATCTGTGCCTACTCGAGTATGTGGCGACCCATCAGAATGTAAAGAGTAAAGAGGCGTCGCTGTGTTCTGATGATTGTTTGCATTTCTGAGAATCTCCCTCACGAGATTCTGAATCTTGAAAAAGGCTGCCAAAATATGTTTCAATTACGACCCAAAAGACTGATATTTTGTTATGGGACTTGGCATGCGGCTTGCACTGTCGGGTAGAGTATTCGAACAATCATCGAGAGCGAATCTAACCATGAACGTTGATACTGCTTCCTCGAAAAATTTCACTCGCATTCTTCTTCTCATCACCCTTTCTCTCAGCTGTTCATCGCTTGTCTTAGGACAGTTGGTCAATGGCCGTTTTATTACATCGGTGTATTCCTGGAAGCAGTATGAAACCGTGGACGTGTCGA
>CAZWIN010000266.1:0-4452 GCA_964633855.1 uncultured Chitinophagales bacterium | reverse complement strand
CTTGCAGGAGTGTGCCCTCTTGTAGGGGGTTTGATATAGTCAAACCCCTACGGGTGCAATAAGCGTATTTGAATCTCTTCGCGGGTGCCGATGAGCTTGAGGGCTACGGTTTTCTTCGCGCTGTCGAATACCCATCCTTCCTTTGAGCTCTCCCAATCCTTTGGCTGTATTGCTGTAATGAGCCTGCCATTGGCTTCGATGCTTTTGGGTGATGATGCGACATCAACAAATTTTGCCACGAGTTTCCGCGGCGGAGGGTTGTAAACGCCCTCGGCTTTGGAGATGGTCAGAGTGGTTGACCGTGAGGAGTTCCACTGGTTGAGCATGCGCCTGAAGTATTTTCCGTTCTGGTACTCAAAAGAAATCCCGTCGTCTTCGTAGTATGTCCGTGTGGATTGCAGCTCCGTCGGATAGACAGTGAATGTAATGGGATCAATGGGTGCCTGTCCGGTGTATTGCACCACTTGCTGTGATGGGATGATCGCCCCTGCTTTTACGAACACGGGAATCCGGTCAAGCGGGGCCTCAACGGTGATATCTCTTCCTCCTTGATAGCGTACTCCGGACCAGTAATCATACCAACTGCCTTCGGGGAGATGTAGCGAGCGTTTCGTTTCTCCTTGCTTGAGTACCGGAGCAATGAGCAGGTCATTACCAAACATGAACTGGGAATCATTCCAGATAAAGTTTGGGTCGTCAGGATATTCAAACAGCATCGGACGCATGGCAGGAATGCCTGTTGCCGATGCCTGCTGCATTACGTTGTAAATGTAGGGGAGAAGCTGATAGCGCAGGTTGATTGTCTCGCGATTGATTGCAGTGAATTCATCACCGAATTCCCAGGGCTCCTTGTTCTTTTCATTGATTACCGAGTGTGCACGCATCAACGGAGTGAACACCCCCAGTTGAAGCCAGCGTGCAAACAACTCACCGGAAGGATACCCGATGAACCCGCCGATATCCGAGCCGACGAACGGTTGTCCGGAAACACTGAGGTTCAGGCACATCGGCACAGCCATCGCCAGATGTTCCCATGACGAAACATTATCGCCTGTCCACGCAGCGGAATAGCGGTGTCCGCCTGCGTACGAAGCACGCGTAAGCACAAACGGACGCTCATTCGGGAGAAGCTGACGGACGCCTTCGTATGTTGCCTGCGTCATTTGCATGCCGTAAATATTGTGGTTCTTTGCGTGTGTGGTGTTCAGACCGTTATCGTTGTGAAGAACCTCAAGGTCAACTGTTTTCGTGGGGACATCAAAGACGGAGGGTTCGTTCATATCATTCCACCAACCACGGACGCCGTCATCAATCAGCATCTTGAAATTGTTTCCCCACCATGTTCTTGCCTTTGCATCGGAAAAATCAGGGAACGCACACTCGCCTGGCCAGACTTTGCCGATGAAGTGTTTGCCATTGGGATATTTCAGGAATACATCGCCGGCAGTCCCTGAACGGTAGGCATGATATGATGAATCATATTTGATGCCCGGGTCAACAATGACGGCCACTCTGAATCCATCCTTTGCGAGGCCGGCGGTGAGCCGTTTCGGATCGGGAAAATTTGTTTTGTTCCATGTGAAGATCCGGTAGCCATCCATGTAATCAATATCAAGATAGAGAACATCGCAGGGAATGTTACGGCTTCGGAAGCCGCTGGCGATTTCTTTCACACGCTGTTCAGTTGGATAACTCCACCGGCACTGCTGGTAGCCGAGCGACCACCGTGGAGGAAGAGGCATGCGTCCAACGAGTTCGCTATAACGGCTGATGACTTTCGAGGGTGAAGGCCCGTAGAAGAAATAGTAGTTGAGGTCGCCGCCCTGGGCGCCGAACGAGTATTGGTTGCCGCTTTCCTTTCCCATATCGAACGACGACCAGTAGGAGTTATCAAAGAAAATTCCGTATGCGTTTCCGTTCTTGATTCCGTAAAAGAAAGGGATGGTTTGATAGAGCGGGTCGGTGTCGGCGTTGTACGCCGGAATGTCGGAGTTCCACATTGTCATGTGGCTGAATTTCTTTTGCAGGCGTCCCGCTTTCTCGCCGAAGCCGAGGTAGTATTCATCCTGCGGCATATCCTTCCAGACACGCACTTCTTTGCCGCTCCACGCCATGCCTTTTGCAGGGTGGTCACGGTTGATGATGTTTCCATTCTTGTCCAGGAACGTAAGCCGTAACGGACGCTTTCTGATAACGAGAGTCAGCTCTCCTGTGGTGATCCGGAGTTCATCGGGGTTGTCGTTGATATCAGTGCTGACTTCGGGCCAATCCGTTTTTACCACGGCCCAGGACATATCAGGCTGAAAAGTTCCGTCGGGAGCGAAACACACACGAATCAGGTCCGTTGCGAGGATGGTAATTTTGAGTGCGGTGGTTTGTGCCTGAATGGTTATCTCGTTGGCTGCTGTTTCTCGATATGACGAGAGATTGCCGACGGATTGCCACTGGGCAAACAATGGAGACGCAAACAAAAGTGCCAGCGCAATAAGAAAAATATGTTTCATATCACTCTCTGTTTGTAGAGTACTGATTAGTAAAACGAGCTTGCTGTAGGTTCTTCTCTGAAATCCCGCATCGCATATCTTACATCATAAGGATTCGGCTATCTGAACACCCACCACAGGAGTATGAGGATTACTACCAGCGCAACTGATGCTCCCACATTCGCCTGATGCCACTTTCCCCGTTCAAGATGAATATCGCCCGCTTCGGAGAAGGTCAGGTGAGCGAGCTTCTTCCGGTCAGGTGTTTCGGTAGCAAGGCTGACTCCGGCTAAAACGGTCGAGCAGACGATGAACAGGAAGATAGCATAGTGCAGAAAGTTTACTTCGGCAACATAGCGTAGGAAGTCGCCAGACAAGGGCGAAATCTTATTCTGAATTTCCAGCATGAAGCGGAACACCCCGAGAACCAATCCCGTAACGAGTGATGCAATGGCACCTTTACCATTGACCCTGTTCCAGAAAATACCGAAGAGGAAACATGCGGCTATAGGAGGTGAGATGTATGCCTGAACACTTTGGAGATAGACATACATTCTCTCATCGCTCAACAATCCGATGAACGGTATCCAAAGCAGGCCGAGCACAACCATGGCGCCTGTGGTAAGCCTGCCGAAATTCACCATTGCCTTGTCATCCGCATCGGGTTTAAGCCGTTTAAAGATATCAATCGTGAGCAGTGTTGATGTGGAATTGAACATTGCGCTTAATGAGGACATCAAGGCGGCAAGGAGCCCTGCAATCACCAAGCCCTTTACCCCGGATGGAAGAAGAGTAGTGACCATCCATGCATAGGCTTTGTCGCCGGAGACAGCTCCATTGGAGAGCTTCAGTGCAATGATTCCCGGCAGGACAAGGATAAACACGGGAAGAATCTTCAGGAACCCGGCAAAGATAGCGCCACCGCGGGCATTATCGAGGTTTTTTGCGCTGAGCACACGCTGGACGATGTACTGGTCGGTACACCAATACCAGATGCCGAGTATCGGTGCTCCAAACACTATCCCGGTCCACGGGAAATCCGGATCGTTCATCGGCTTGAACATACTCCAGAACTCTGTTGGTGTTCCGGCAACAAGCGTATCCCAGCCGCCGACCCGGTCAAGCCCGATGAGCGTGAGAGCAAGCGATCCTATGATAAGAATAACCGTCTGCACAAGATCTGCGTAGATTACGGCGGAGAGGCCCCCGATAAGAGTATAGAGTCCGGTAACGAGCACAATCACCAGTGCAGAAGTGTACATATCCCATCCGAGGATTGCCTGAAGGAGAATACCTCCTGCATATAACGAGATGGAAATTTTGGTGAGTATGTAGGCAACGATTGAGACAATACTAAGATACCAGCGTGCGGTGCTGTTGTAACGCCGTTCAAGAAACTCCGGCATGGTGAAGACGCCCGACTTCAAATAGAAGGGAGTGAACACCCAGCCGAGCAGGAGAACGATGAGACAAGCAAGCCACTCGAAGTGGCCGACGGCGAGCCCGGATTTTGAGCCGGTCCCGGCAAGCCCGAGAAAGTGTTCACTTGAGATGTTTGTTGCGAAAAGAGAAGCCCCGATTGCAATCCAGCCAACATGCCTGCCTGCAAGGAAGTAGTCGGCGGTAGTTTTGCCTCGCCTTGAGAAGTAAAAGCCAATCGAGAGTACAACGGCAAAATACAATCCGATTATTGTAAAGTCCAGGGAAGAGAGTGGTGTGTTCATTGTCGTTCCTGTGGAGTGAGGAGAGAAGTTCTGAAGTGGAAATCAGTTGCTACGGGTGAATACACAACAGTGTGTAATTGATTTGCCTCTGTGAGCCGGAAGGCTCTACGACAGCGTCTGCTCTGAATCCTTGTCAAAGAAGTGCAGTTTGGATGTATCGAAAAGAAGGTCATGTGGTTTGCCCACTACTGGCGGTGTGTCGGTTGCGATCCGGGCAACATACTGGGTTTCCGTGCCCGTGGAGA
>CAZWIN010000265.1:0-4476 GCA_964633855.1 uncultured Chitinophagales bacterium | reverse complement strand
CCCCTAGGTTGCGCGGGAACGGGTTGAGATATTTGATGTGACAGTGGGATACTGAAAGCCCTTTTGATCTTGCGTTGAGTACCGCGCTTCGGATTGCGCCGTACGTGCTGCCCCATCCAACAACAAGAAGATCACCCTCACTATCGCCATCAACCTCCTGAACAGGGATATCATGTGTAATGGCTTCGATTTTGGCTGCCCTTGTTTTCACCATCAGGTCGTGATTCTCGGGATCATAGCTGATATTTCCGGTGAGGTGATCCTTCTCGAGGCCGCCAAGACGATGTTCAATTCCGGCTGTTCCGGGAATCGCCCACTCCCTTGCGAGTGTTTTCTCGTCCCGGCGGTAGGGCTGGAAGGTCTCTTTATTCCTGGCAAAACTTACCGGAATATTCTGGAGGTCTTCTACTCGTGGAATAAGCCACGGCTCGGCGCCGTTCGCAACATAACCATCTGTCAAACAGATCACTGGTGTCATGAATTTCACTGCCAGCCTGGATGATTCGTACGCCGCCCAGAAACACTCAGCAGGTGTTGATGCGGCAATGACACACAATGGTGCTTCGCCGTTGCGTCCCCAGACTGCCTGAAGAAGATCCGCCTGTTCCGTCTTGGTGGGGAGTCCCGTGCTCGGTCCGCCCCGCTGCACATCTACTATGACGAGAGGGATTTCCAGCATGATGGCGAGGCCGATTGCTTCAGTTTTTAGAGCCATGCCGGGGCCGCTAGTGGTTGTCACCGCCAACGCACCTGCATAGGACGCGCCGATAGCTGAACAGATGGCGGCTATTTCATCTTCAGCCTGAAATGTCTTTACGTCGAATTCCTTCATTCGGGAGAGTTCATGCAGAATATCGCTTGCCGGCGTGATCGGATAGCTTCCAAGGAACAACTGCAATCCAGCTTTGCGTGCTGCGGCGACTAAGCCGAGGGCCGTCGCGACATTGCCCATCATGTTCCTGTATTTTCCAGGGGGTAGTTTTGCCGGCTTCACCTCGTAGCGCGTGGTGAAAATCTCAACGGTGTCGCCGTAATTGTATCCCGCCTTGAGCACCCGGAGGTTTGCCTCGGCAACCTGTGGGTCTTTCCCGAATTTCTCCTGAATGAACTTTATGGATTGATCCAACGGGCGGTTGTACATCCAGTACATCATACCGAGAGCAAAGAAATTCTTTGTCTTGTCAACGAACTTCGTTGAGAGATTCATATCAGCAAGGGCATTGGACGTCATTTTGCTGATGGGAACTCTGAACAATTGGTGTTCTCTGACGGAACCATCTTCAAGAGGGTTGGAAGTGATGCCGGCGATTTTGAAGTTCTTCTCGGTGAAGGCATCTTCGTTAACAATGATGGTTCCCGACTTTCTCAATTGCTTTACGTTGGTAACAAGAGCAGCAGGATTCATTGCGACAAGAACATCGCACGAGTCGCCCGGTGTCAGGATGTCCATGCTCCCAAAGTGTATTTGAAAACCGCTGACGCCATAAGTGGTTCCTGCCGGAGCCCGTATTTCCGCAGGGTAATCGGGAAGCGTGCTCAGGTCATTGCCCAGTACTGCGGCTGTATTTGTGAATTGTGTGCCTGTAAGTTGCATGCCATCGCCGGAATCGCCGGCAAATCTGATGGTAACCTCCTCCAGGGTTTGCGTTTGCATGTTTTTCGCCATTGGAAAGCTCTTCTTGATGAAAATATTCAACAATTGGATTAGGTACGGCTTGGAGACATGGAAGGTGCGGAAGAAATTGAAATGGTGGACTCATCTACTGCCACTGCATGCCACCATGTCTATGTACAGTACCAAAATAAAATACCCTGTTTGAAGCCGAAAGTCAAGGGTGGTGTGGGAACGGGAGGGAGGCAGAAAAAGAAAAACTCCCCTTGGCAATCGGCAAAGGGAGTTTTTCAGGTTACTGAGGCTATTCGCGGACAACCCAGACTTTTACCTTGCCGATGACGTCGGTATGGAGTTTCACCGGAACGGTATAAATGCCAAGTGCTTTGATCGGTTCTTCAAGCTCAATGATACGTTTGTCCACTTCAAAGCCCTTCTCTTTCAAAGAATCGGCAATCATCTGGGATGTGACTGAACCGAATAGTTTCTCATCCTCGCCTACTTTCATTTGGAGAGTAATGGAGAGCTTTTCGAGCTCTTCGGCCAGTTTCTGGCTCGACTTCAGTTCCTTTGCCTGTCTCTGGGATACCTGTTTCTTTTCCTCTTCGAGAGCGCGCATGTTGCCTTCATTGGCGGCAAAAGCGATTTTCGTTGGTATGAGGAAGTTGCGAGCGTAGCCGTCTTTCACATTCACGAGTTCACCCACTTTGCCGAGCTTGTCGTGATCCTTGCGTAATATGACTTTCATTCTTTCACCTTTGTCTTCAATCTATCGTATGGAATCAGAAACAAACGGCAACAGTGCAAGATGACGGGCGCGCTTGAGTGATTGCACCAACTGACGCTGGTGCTTTGCGCAGGTTCCCGTAATCCTCTTGGGAATGATCTTCCCCTGTTCAGTGATGAAACGCTGCAACCGTTTTTCATCTTTATAATCAATATAGATATCTTTTGATTCGCAGAAACGGCAGACCCTCTTTTTTCTCGGGGTCTTGTCGTCTTTCTCCCTGCGTGGTTTGCGTGGTACGTACACTGGTGTTATTCTCCTTTCACTAAGAAAAATGCTTCAGCGGTACAGTTTGTCAACCGGCTGATTTGTCTTCGGATTCCTTAAACAACGGCTCGCGTGCAGCTACCGGTGCCTGCTCATCCGTTACCGGAGGCGTGGCAGGTGCTGCTTTGCGTGCGGCAATTGCTTTGGAACTGAGTACGATGGTCAGATAACGAAGCACCATCTCGTCAAGCTGATACGAACGCTCGAGCAATGCGAGAAGAGTGGACGGAGCAGTGAACTCAATGTTCACATAAAAGCCGTTGGTCTTTTTGTTGATTGAGTATGCCAGCCGTTTTCTGCCCCATTTGTTGAGCGCAACGATAGTGCCGCCATTTTTGGTAATGGTCTCCTGAATACGACCGATGGCAACGTCTATCTGAGCGTCGTCGAGCGAAGCATTCAAAATGACGGTGGTTTCATACATACGCTGTGCATTGTCCATGGTGTCACCTCCCTGTGGACTCTAAGTGTGAGTTAGATAACCCTCCAATAATCATCGGGTGATGAATTGAAGAGTAGAGGGTAACCTTTCATGTACCTCAGATGTGAAAGGTACCGCGTTGATTTATTATGTGTGTTGCAACTTGTTCATTGCGCTGGCAAGGCCATTGCCCGCAAACTCGAGACACGATTCTGCCGCACGAAGAACCATGTTGTGTACCACATCCCGCTCATCATCAGCAAAAGGAGAGAGAACGAACCCGGCGATGTTTTTCTTCGGCGGCATCGTCGCAACTCCTATTCCGCATCGAAGACGGGGAAACTCATCTGATTGCAGAGTATAGATGATAGAGCGGAGCCCGTTATGTCCCCCATCGCTTCCTTTTGTCCTGATCCGTAATGTCCCGAGCGGAAGAGCGAAATCATCAACAACAATAAGCGTTTCACCCTTGAGAGCTTCAAATCTCTGCAGCGCGTCGGCAACTGCTTCACCACTGTTGTTCATGAACGTTAACGGCTTCACAAACAGTACACGCACCCCCCGGACGTCACTCTCACAAAAAAGATACTCACCATTTCTTGGTCTGAACCGCAATTGCTGTCTTCTGCAAACTTCGTCCAGAACATCAAACCCGACATTATGTCTTGTTCTTTCGTATGCAGCACCCGGATTACCCAGGCCGACGATAACACGAGTTTCCACTGACAAGAAGGGTGGAGGTTACTTCTTCTTTTCTTCCTTCTCTTTTGCTCCGGGCTCTGCGCCTTCAGCGCCTTCTTCAACTTTCTTGCCTTTGGCAAGAACTTCCGGTTCTTTGGCTGCTTCTTCGGCTGCGGCTGCCGGCTCTGCTTCCTTAAGTACGGTCGGGGGAATCACTGCAACGACAGGGCTATCTGCATTCTCGAGAATGGTAACATTGGGCACCTGCAGGTCACGCACATGAATAGAATGATTAATTGCAAGGTCCACAACGTTAATTTCGATTTTGCCCGGGATATCCTTTGGCAGACAGGAAACTTTCAGTTTGTGGATGATGTGCTGTAGCGTTCCGCCATCACGTACACCTTTGGGGATTCCACCAGTCAGAGAGATGGGTATTTCGATGGTCAGCTTTTCATTGTCGAGTAAGCCCTGCAGGTCGAAGTGTACCGGCCGGTCAGTGACTGGATCGAATTGCACATCGCGGAGAATGCACTTTTTTGAAGTGCCGTCCTTCAGACGAAGGTCAATGATATGGGTTTCCGATGTGAACACCAGCGGATCAAGGCTCAGTTTCTCAACTTCAATCGAAATGTTCTTTTGTCCGTGAGCGTAGAAAACGCCCGGCACCTTGCCTGCATGCCGCACCAATTTTGCGCGTTTGCCTGT
>CAZWIN010000264.1:0-4486 GCA_964633855.1 uncultured Chitinophagales bacterium | reverse complement strand
AAGGCGGAAAAACCTGAACGCCAGATCCGCCACGCGATCATCAATCTCGACAACGTCGATCTTCCATCCTGCTTCCGCATACGATCGCACAAGTGATCCGCCCCCAAGTCCCACCAACAACATTGTTCCCGGCGTGTCAACAAGATATTGAGGAGTCTCCATCACGGCGACGTAAGGATGAATCGCTTTTCCCGTGGCCGTATCCATCAGCGTGTGGATTCCTCAATCAATAAGCATGTGGCGTCCGTTCTTCGTATCCACGACTCTGAGCTCAGCGTACGGGCTTTGAAAAACGCCGACGACTCCGGATGCGCGTGAGCCATCGTCAAATCCGGGGAGCAATGGTGAAGTGACGGCCAGAAGGACCAGAGCCGCGCCGGTCACCCGCTTCTTCGGGATGAAGAACGCGCCGGAGCCCGTAAGAAACAAGAGCCCTGCAATGCAGACCAACAGCCGGTTCACTCCGATGTTGGGGATAAGAATGAAGCCCGTCACCAGTGCCGAAGCCACACTGCCGATGGTCGAAATCGCATAAAGATTGCCCGCTGATCTTCCAACCGTTTCGAGCGAGGTCGCGCGGAGTTTGATCATGTACGGACTCACCATGCCGAGGAGTGTCAGCGGAGGGAAGAAAAGAATGAAACTCGCCGTGAGGACAGCTCCACGCAGCCCGAGGGGTTCTGATACTGCGAGGACGGGATATTTCAGGAGCGGGATCGCTAATGACCAGAGACCTGCACCTGCGAAGAGAATGCCAAGATGATGGAGTTTTGCGTTGGAATCAGCCCATCGGCCGCCGAGCGCGTAGCCAAGACTCAACGCCGCGAGCGTAATGGCAATCAACGCCGACCAGAGAAACAGACTGACCCCGTAAAACGGTCCGAGAACGCGCGTACCCAGAATCTCGAGGGCAAGGACGGCCGCTCCGCCAACGAACGAGACAACATAAAGATATGAAGAGGTTTGCATGCTTAGCCTTCTCTTTTTGACAACAGCAGAGTTTGTGAGTCTCAATCCAGTCACAAACCTAAAGCTCCACGTTGTAAATAAAGCGATTTCCGATATTAGTTTCAGACCAACTCTATCATCATTGAATACGGGCTTGACTTTGGAACTGCGTCGAGCTATTATTACGTGTCCTGCCTGTTTCCTTCTGTGCAACTGCCTATGAAACACTCATGAGTGCTTTCTTCGTTGCGGGTATTGGTATCGCGGTTTTTATCGAGTTCCTGCTTGTCAGCAAGAAGAACAAATCCGGCTCAGACTGGATTCTTGCGATCTGGATGTTTGTGATTCTCGTACACCAATTCCTGTTCTATCTCTATTTTACCGGCGATGCTTACCGCTTTCCGTTTATCCTCGGCATCGAACACCCCCTCCCTTTGGTTCATGGCGTCTTCTTGTACCTGTATGTTTCCTCTCTGACCGGGCAATCACCTCCAAGAGGGCGAACTCTGGCTCTCCACTTTCTTCCTGTCATCATCATTTATGCATACCTCATCCCATTTTTCCTCCTTCCCGCCGAACAGAAAACCGAAGTCTATGAGAATCAGGGAGCGGGATATGAATTGTTCCTCACCTTGAAGTGGTATGCCATCGCGGTCTCGGGATTGTGTTACGTGACGTGGTCAGCCCTCTTGCTGAAAAGGCACGCTACAAATATCCGAGAGCAATTCTCGGACCTGGAAAAAATCAATCTGCTCTGGTTGAGGATTCTGACGTACGGACTGGGCGCCATCTGGGCGCTTGTGATATTCTTCACGAACGAAACCCTGACATTTTCGGGAGTTGTCGTATTCGTATTCCTCATCGGATTCTTTGGAGTGAGGCAGACCAGCATTTTCGCCCGTGACCGTATCCCGGATCCGGATGAGGGGAAGGTTGAGGAAAAGAACGACAAGTATCAGAAATCCGGGTTGACGGAAGAATCATCAGGCAATTTGCACCGGGAACTCAAGCGGGTTATGTCAGAAGAAGCGTTATACAAACAGAGCGGTTTGTCCATTGACGATTTGGCGTCAAAACTCGGTGTTCATCCAAACCATCTTTCCCAGGTAATAAACCAGAAAGAACAGAAGAATTTCTACGATTTTGTAAATACGTACAGGATTGAGGAGTTTAAGCGATTGATCGCTTTGCAGAAAAACCGACAATTCACCCTTCTTTCGCTCGCATATGACTGCGGGTTCAGCTCAAAGACGTCATTTAATCGGTGTTTCAAGAAAGCAACCGGCCAGACCCCTTCCGAATACACCTCGCGGTCTGAAAGTTTCGTCGCAACTATTTCCTAGCCAAGTTTTCCGCATAATTTCCCGCCGGTCTAATGGCCGATTTCAGTCTGTTTTTGACGTTCCAAGTACCAACCTGCAAGTTGGCACCACGATTAGCGGCCCACCTTTCACGCTGAGGCGATCTCCCGTAACCTGAGGCGTACATTGCACCAGATTTACTAATCAACCTCACTCACAAAATTTGGTGCAATTATGAAAACCCTCTTCTCAACACTTCTTGCCGCTCTTGTCGCGCTAACAATTACCTCGTGCGATACAGTCGAATGGAACGAACCCGGAGCCCTTGTTCCACTCACCGTGGACGAGGATTCCGCTTTGCCCTCCATCGCGGTCAACGGCACTCTTCTTCATGCGGAAACATATGGCAATCCGGATGATCCTTTGGTGGTCGTGATCCACGGTGGTCCGGGAAGCGACTACCGCAGCTTGCTAAAACTCAGCAAGCTTGCTGATGATGGTTACTTCGTGGTGTTCTATGACCAGCGCGGTTCGGGCTTATCACGCCGACACGGCAAGGAAATATACACTGTACAACTTTCCATCGACGATCTCGGTGCGGTCATCAGCCATTATCGCCGCCCCGGCCAGAAATTGATGCTGGTGGGCCATTCATGGGGAGCGATGCTGGCCACCGCATATGTCAATCAGCATCCGGCGAGCGTGGATGGAGTGGTCCTCAGTGAACCGGGTGGCTTCACGTGGACCGATGCCGAAGCGTACATCAAACGGTTCAGGTCGACCAACTTCTTCGATGAAACCACCAACGATCTTCTCTATTTGGATCAGATCATCACGGCAAGCAGTCACGAGAAGCTTGACTACAAAGCTGCAATCCAAAGCGCAGCGGACTTTGCGCCCGGAAACAAGCTGGGTAATTCCGGTCCATCTCCGTTCTGGAGAAACGGTGCGGTATTTTCAACAGCGGCAACCGAATATGCTCGCGAGCATGGCTTTGACTTCAGGACCAATCTTGGGCAGTACACTACGCAAGTGTTGTTCGCGTACAGTGAGCTGAACACGGCATACGGAAGAGCACATGCTGAGATGGTGGCCTCTGCGTATCCAAATGTGCAGCTCGTCCAGATTAATGGCACCGGACACGAGATACCATACTTCGGCTGGGAAGCATATTACCCAGTCGTGAAATCGTACCTCAACTCAGTCAGATAACCAAAAGAAAAAATCCTTCAAGGAGAATACGACAATGAAAAAGATGCTTGGCATAATCGCACTCGTGGTCGCAACGTTCACCACCGGCCACACACAGATCGTCAACTGGAGGTCATTGCAGGAAAATCAACCGAACCTCGTCCAGTTGGATTTCGGGCTTGATTACGGGACAACCGTACAGCTTGGGTACAGTCGGGCTTTCGACTGGTTCAGGCCTGTGGTTTTGGGATTAGATTTCTCATCCCCGATGGGAAATGTTCTCGTCGATGATTTCAAGGTGCGCTTGGGTGGGCAAATGGAAGTACTTCAGATCGGTGGATTCTCCGCAACAGTGAGGATCCAGTCAAACTTCAGGCGATATGAAAACCAGATGGTGGAGATTGTCAGCTTCGGCTCTGATTTGGGGCTCGTGACCGGATACTATGCTTCAACATGGCATGTTGCAGGTGAATTTGGATTTGACAAGTCCATCGTGTCGCACTTTGGACATTCGGACATCATGAGAAGCAGTTTCCCCGCGATTCGGGATGGTTGGTTCCTTCCGACGGGAGGCAACTACTATTACGGCATCCAGGCCGGGAAGACGCTCGGAGACACCTATGCTCTCTCGTTGCGAGTAGGCGCAACTGATGCGCAATTCGATGACGAAAACTCAATGCTGCCCTACTACATTCAGGCGGGGTTGGGAATCAGGTTCTGACTGAATGCAAATGAAAAAAATACTGGAAAGAATTGCCTGGGCAGGACTGCTTGTTGTCAGTACGCTTCTCTGGCTCCTGGCGATCTACCTCACATATCGCGAATAAACCATCCCAAATCTGCGAATCGAAAACGCCCGGCATTTGTCGGGCGTTTTTTTCGGAGTAGGGGAGATCAAGAATTCAGAAGAAGTTGTTGGGTTATCCAGTAGCGGGACCCGTCTGCACTTTGTTCTCGCGGGCAGGCAGGACCGCAAAATCCTTTCAGGCCGGCCATAAAATCAAAACGCCCCGGACAAGCCGGAGCGTTTGATTTTGTAGCGGGGA
>CAZWIN010000263.1:0-4499 GCA_964633855.1 uncultured Chitinophagales bacterium | reverse complement strand
CATCCGGGCAAAGACAAAGCTCGGCACGGATATTCAGGCGGAGTTCAGTCCGCAGTTGAAATGGCTGAAAACCAGCGGCATCATCAGTCCGGAAAAATGGGGCAACCTTCCGGGGGGTGAAGTCTTTACCGCTCCCCTGATGGTGAACGGCACGTTTGTCGTTGACGGCGTTGTCGGCGATTATTTGTGTGCTAAATACGGTGATCTGCAGGATGCACCATTGACCATCGAAGTCAAAGACAATAAAATGACTGAAGTGTATTCGGAGAACAAGGAGCTCGAAAAGGAGTTCTGGAATTACTGCCATACCGATGCTAACAGTGAACGCGTGGGTGAATTTGCCATCGGTACAAATATCCAGCTCAAGCATGTCATCGGCCAGATCCTTCAGGATGAAAAGATTCCCGGTGTTCATATCGCGTTCGGCCATCCGTACGCGGAGCATACCGGCGCCGATTGGACATCCTCCACGCATATTGATGTCGTCGGTACAAAATTCGATATCTGGATTGATGATCGCAAGATTATGGAATCCGGTGAGTTTCTGATCTGAGTAACGGCCTTCCTTTCCATCATAACCCTCATGCGCAATGATTCCTTCTCTTCGTGATATCTTCAATAGGGCATATACCGACGACAAGCACCAGCTTTTGCTGAAGCGACTGGATGCACTTTGCGGGACAAAAGTGGATTTCCGCGTCTCCGAAACCCCCTGTTTTATTCCACGTTATCTTATGGAGACTATGCAAAAGGCCGGAGCGGAGATTATCCAGCAGATTGTGTCGAACAAAGGGTATCTGAAGAAATCAGCGGCGGTAATACCTCCGGAATACAATGCCCCGAACGAAGATCCGCATCCGTTGTTTGTCTCTGTGGATTTCGGGCTTGTGCAGGACAATAATGGCCGCATCGTCCCGAAGTTGATTGAGCTGCAGGGGTTTCCAACACTGTATGCATATCAGACGGTTCTCTGTCAGTTGTACAAGGAGGTGTATGGCCTTCCACCGGAGTTGACGTCATTCTTAAACGGTTATGAATTGGAGAGTTACTTGGGTCTTTTGCGCAGGACAGTTCTCGGTACACACGAGCCGGAACAGGTGGTCCTCCTGGAGTTGGATCCATTACAGCAGAAAACCCTTCCGGACTTTGTGGTGATGGAACGTCTCTGCGGCATTCCGGTGTTGAATATCCGGGACGTGGTCAAGCAGGGGCGGAAACTATTCTACAAGAAAAACGGTCAGCTCGTGCAGATACGCCGCATATATAACCGCGTAATTGTTGATGAACTGGCAAAATCCGGTGCCGCCGTTCCATTCAATTTTCGTGATGAATTGGAGGTCGAATGGGCAGGCCATCCCAACTGGTTTTTTCACATAAGCAAATTCTCCATTCCCTTCCTTTCACATAGCACAGTTCCCAAAACTGTTTTTCTTTCCGATCTCTCCTCTTTGCCGGAGAACCTGGATGCGTGGGTGTTGAAGCCGTTGTTTTCTTTTGCCGGTGCCGGCGTGAAGGTTGGGCCTGCTCGCTCTGATATTGAAGCGATCGCGCCGGCGAAGCGCCATGAGTTTGTGCTTCAGGAAAAAGTAGAGTACGGCGCTGTGGTGGATACCCCGTTCGGCGGTACAAAAGCAGAGGTACGCATCATGTACATCTGGCTTGATACGCTGAAGGCTGTGAACAACCTTGTGCGGATGGGAAGAGGCAAGATGATGGGGGTCGACCACAACAGAAATATGACGTGGGTCGGTGGCTCGGCAGGTTTCTATCTTTCATGAAGCATTTTTTTGATTGCCACCCCGCTTTCGGTTCATTGGCAGAGTCTTTTACGCTGGGATGATCCGGCTCACGGTGTAAGCTGCCGGTAGGCAGGCGTATAATCCAATCACGGGCCTTTTCCGTATTTATTGCAGGGTAATATCCGGTGTTCTTGCTGGCACTTAGAGAAGCTCAAATAGCACGACATGTGGAGGATGCAAATCTCCTTCGTCAAATTGCGCAGCGTGATCAGCAGGCATTTTCACGGCTGTATGACCGGTATTCATCTCTCATCTATACATTGGTATTGAGGATGGTAAAATCAACAGCCGAGGCGGAGGATCTGCTGCAAGAAATATTTGTGCAGATCTGGAACAAAGCGCATATGTTCAATGATGCCAAAGGCAGCGCGTACACCTGGATGATGACGCTTGCGCGGAGGAAAGCCATTGACAAAATCCGCTCCCAGGATTTTATCAACAAAGAAGAAACAACGGATGATGAGGATAAGCCGGTTGACCTTCCGGATCATGATTATGCGGCAAACCCGTTGCATGCGGCAATTTCCCGAGAGTATGAGGAATTTATGCAAAAGGGGCTTGGTGAGCTGGCGATGGAACAGAGAGAGATAATTGAATTGAGTTACTACGAAGGATACACACAGGCACAAATTGCGGAACAGTTGAACATACCGCTTGGTACGGTGAAGACACGTATGAGGCAAGGGTTGTTGAAATTGAGGGACTTCCTGAAAAAGCGAATCGAAGAACGTGACACAAAATGAATTCATAGAACTTTGCGCCGGGTACGCAACAGGGTCATTGAATGACGAGGACCGCGAGCGGTTTGAAGTGTATCTGCGAAATGCGGGCCGCGAAGAACTGGAGATGTTGTCCGAACTGACCGGGCTTGCCTCCATGCTGCCGCTTGGGCTTGAACAGAAGTCCCCACCAACGCATATCAAGGAGCAGCTCATCCAGCGGATACAGACGACGGCACGTGCGGAAACCTCGGCACAGGAGCGAACCGGTGATTTGGCGGGAAGGTATTTTCCGCCGCAGGCCGGAACGCGGCCCCGCTGGCTTCCCCTGGGAATTACCGTGGTTGCGCTTGCAATGATCGCCGGGTTTTCACTGTATGTTGTGCGGTTGATGGGGACGATTGACAACCAGAACCGTCAGATTGTCGTGATACAAAAAGAGAAAGCAGAGCTCGTTACCCAAATCGTTGCTTTGAAGAATGATCTCTCCCGGAAAGAAGAACTGCTCAAGGTTCTTTCTTCAAAACAAATCGAGATGACCATGCTGAACGGGCTTGAGGTCAATCCTGTGGGATACGGAAAAATACTTTGGGATCCGGAGCGGGCAACGGCGATACTGCAAGTTGCCAATCTCCCGAACATTCCGCCGGACAAAGACTATCAACTTTGGGTAATCAAGGACAAACCCATCAGTGCCGGAGTATTCGCCGTTTCGGGTAACGAAGAGAACTTTTTCAAGATAGAGAACCTTGCGGTCACCAACCCGGGGGAAATCAGCGCTTTTGCTGTTACGCTTGAACCCAAAGGCGGCGTCCCTCAGCCAACTGGTGCTATGTATATGATAGGTTCACCAAAGAAGCTCTAGCAATATCGCAAGGTTCATGTTAGATTTGCTTACAGAATATTCCACGGGTTGTACATGATAAGAATGAAGCTCCATCCATTCTCGGTATTGTTTTGTATGATATTGAGCATGTCCGCTGAATGCCTTTCACAGGATTACTGGGTTCCGCTCCCAAGCCCCACCTCAAAAAGGCTCAACAAGGTTTGCTTCGTTGACAGCATTACAGGGTGGGCTGTAGGAGATAGCGGCACGATTATTCACACGACGACCGGTGGGCAAAGCTGGGAAAAGCAGCAATCAGGTATTTCAAGCGAGATCTTTGATATCTGCATGCTCAATAGAAACTTCGGTTGGGCGGTGTCTCCCGTATTTGATACGCCGGGCTTTGAAAGCCTGTTTCTTGCAACAACAAATGGCGGTATCAACTGGACGCGGAAACGGATTTCGGAAAGGCTGTTTTACGCTCTGGCATTTACTGACTCGCTTCACGGGTGGATGGTGGGAGAGAGTGGTGTAATTGTGGGTTCGAGTGATGGCGGGCTAAACTGGTTTGACGCGACGGTAGATACGAACATCCACCCACAGTTTGAACTGAACGTTGTGGAATTTTACTCCCCCCAATACGGTTACGCCCTTGGCGGGAGGTATGACATTACGGGAATGACATGGCGAACAACGAACGGAGGGCAGAGTTGGCATCCCATGTACGCAAGTGCTGAGCCGCTGAATGGGATTCACTTCTTCGATTCGTTGAACGTCTTGTGTGTTGGCGGCGATTTCGATTTTGGATCGGGGATGATTAACACAAAAAATGGGGGCGCCTCCTGGGAGTACACATACCTCGGCATTTGGGGGCAGGCCTCCGCCTTGGCATTTCGTACGCACGCGGAAGCCTGGAGCCCCCTGGGTTTTGCAAGGACGTTCATGTTTTCGTCTGATTCCGGAAAATCATGGGCGGATTTTCCCATCCCGGGTGATGTTGAGATGTATGACGTGACTTTTCCAGATTCCTTGCACGGTTACATGGTTGGTAACCAGGGCACGATCCTGAAATACAATTCCTCTCCGGTTGCCGTCAGGGAAGAGCACAAGCCCTCCGTGCCATCAACAGCAAAACTCTTTCAGAATTATCCCAAT
>CAZWIN010000262.1:0-4508 GCA_964633855.1 uncultured Chitinophagales bacterium | reverse complement strand
CGGCCATGTTCCTGGTGGGCGGCGGCATCCTCACGCATGGCATAGCGCCGTTGCCCCCAGATTTGCGTCGTACTTACGCCCGGAATTGTTTGCAGGTTTTGAGCGATGACGTTTTCGGCAAAGTCACTTACCTCAAGAAGGTTTTTCGTTTTGCTTTGCACTGTCAGGGAGATGATCGCATCAGAGTTCGCATCGCTCTTAGTAACCACAGGTGGCGCATCAATATCCTGCGGAAGTGACCGCGCAGCCCCCGAAACCTTGTCACGCACATCGTTTGCAGCCGCCTCCAGGTTTGCATCAAGATTGAATTCGACGGTAATGTTGCTGACCCCCTGGCTGCTGCTCGATGAAATATTCCGCACACCGGCAATGCCGTTGATTGCTTTTTCGAGCGGCTCGGTGATTTGGGATTCCATAACATCCGCATTTGCTCCGACATAGCTTGTCCGGACTGTGATGATCGGCGGGTCAATGGCAGGATACTCGCGAACACCGAGGAACGTAAAGCTGATGAAGCCGAACAAAACAATTGCCAGCGACATAACAATCGCCAGCACAGGCCGGCGTATGCTGACTGATGCCAGACTCATTGCTGCCCGCCGTCAGGAAAGTCTTTGACTGCAACAGCCACCGGCATGCCATTACGAAGCTGCATGATACCTGTGGTAATCACCGTATCGCCTTCTGCAACTCCTTCCGTAATCTGAACGGACGCCGCTGTACGGATGCCAGTCTTCACCGGCACGGAAACCGCCACACCGTTTTTGCACACCAGAACAGTCTGCCCTTTCAGCACCGGTATCACCGACTGGGTGGGAACCATGAGTGCGTTTGGAATCTTCTTAAGTTGAAGCTCAATCTGAACATATGCCCCCGGGAAAACCCTTTCTGATTTGTTGTCGCACAACGCACGTAGTTGCAATGTGCGGGTCGCGGCGTCAATCCTGGGCTCAATTGCGTACAACTTTCCGGTGAGTTGTATTTTTGTCTCTTCGCTGCTGAACTGAACAGGGTCACCAACGGAAACCTGCCCCGCATACTTTTCCGGAATGGCAAAATCCACTTTCAACGGATTGATTTTTTGAATTGATGCGATCCGTGTTGTAGGCGAGACATAGCTTCCTTCGCTGACATACCGTAAACCGATTCTTCCGTCGAACGGGGCGCGGATTTCCCGCTTCCTGATGGATGCAAGCAGGTTTTCGCGGTCAGCCTTGTAAGAGTTCACCTGGTTGAGCGAGACGTCATACTGCTCCTTGCTTATGCCACTGATATCGTAGAGCTGCTTCTGCCTCTGCTCCTGCTGAGAGGAAAGGTCAATCTGAAGCTCAGTTTTTTTTAACTGTGCCTGCAAGTCATCGTCGTTGATCTTCACCAGCAGGTCGTTCTTCTGCACGTGCGTGCCTTCCCTGAAGAAGATTGTTTCCACGCGCCCGGCAGCCTCCGCAACAAGGTCAACCGATTCCGAGGCGAGCACCGTTCCAGAAGAGCGTACGACATTATCAAGTGCTTGTGACTGTACTATGATTCCATTCACTCGCATCGGACCGGCACCGGATTGCGGCCCGGCTTCGCTCTTCTTGGAAGTACACGATGTGCCAACAACGGAGCAACCGGCAACGATCAGGACGAGGAAATAATTGGATATGATGGACATTATCTGAGTTTTCGTTTGAGGTTAACGGATTGAGATAATATATAAAACCCGAGCGATTGTTGCCCGCTTTGAAAAGCGATACAACAATCACCCGGAGTTCTTAACGATTCTTTTTCGGATGGTGTTCCCGCGCCAGTGGGCTCTGGGATTGTACAGGTGATTACAAGAGCAGGTAAAAGCGCGCTGTCCTTCGTGAGAGGAACTTACTAAACCTACCAAGAATCAAAACAACTTACAACAGGTTTAGCAGCGGAGGGTTACTCGTATCGCAGCGATTCGACGGGATCAACCGAGGCCGCTTTACGGGCCGGGAAATACCCCGCGAGAAGCCCGATAATGGTGAGGATACCGGTTGTCATGAGCATGATACCGGCGGACAGAACGGGTTTGCCGAGGAATTGCATCGGCCCGTCATCAGAGGGAAAGAGCTTGACAATGGAGACAACACCCCAGGAGAACAGCAGCCCGATTGCGCCGCCGATGAACGCCAGGAGCAATGCCTCAAACACAAATTGGAAGAGAATGTATTGCCGCTTCGCCCCCACGGCCATCTTTATGCCGATTTCGCGTGTCCTCTCCTTCACCACCACGTACATGACGTTGGCAACTCCCACACCGGCGATAAGCAATGTCAGAAGCCCGACGGAACCGAGGAAGATCGAAACACCCAGGGAGATTTTCTCCCCTGTATTTTCATTCTCAATAAAATCCCAGATAAACAGCGTTCGCTCATCGGCGGGATCAAAATGATACTTTCGCGCCAGCACACGGAAGATTTCCTTCTTCAGCTCCTCCTGCCGTGAGGGGTCGGACGGACGGACAACAATTGAGTTGACGATCTTCGGGCCGTACATCGTTCGGAATGTACTGAACGGTATGATAGCGCGGTAAGTATCGGGGCCGTTATTCATGCTGGTCTGCAGCTTCGCTTGCATCAGCCCGACCACCGTAAAGGGAATCCCGTCCACCAACAGGTATTTTCCTATCGGGTCTTCATCACCAAAGATATCTTTGGCGATTTTGATGCCGAGGAAAATCACCCGGCGCTGCTGCATCACGTCCACTTCGTTGAGGAAACGTCCTCCGGCAGCGGGAAACATCCGGCGCATTTCTTCAAACTGCGGGTTTACTCCCTCACATTCGGTTGTTGTCGAAAACTTCTTGTAGGTCAGTGTGACGCTTGCCCTGTACTGCGGGCTGATCATCGCAATTGTGGGGATTGCCTGGCGCAGCATGTCTGCATCCTCCTCCACCATTCGGATCTTGCGCCCCTTCGGCATGCCTTCGAATTGCATCCCGGTTTCTCCACCGTAGAGAATCATAATGCGATTACCGGCGTTCACAAGGCCGTTCTGCATTTGCGTCCCCAACCCCTGCCCGAATGACAACAGCAACACCACTGCCACCGTACCCCACGTGATGGCTACAATGGTGAGGAGCGCGCGTGTTCTATGTGCTTTCAGGTCCTGGAAAAATTCGGAAAGCAATTCTAGGTACATGGCTTCACGTCCTCAAGCATTCAACAACATCCAGGTTCGCCGCTTTTCGTGCCGGAAGCAAGCCAGCTGATAACCCGATCACTGCTAACACAAACATTGTTGCCAATGCAACCTCAATGGAAATTTCCGGCGTGCCGACAAATTCTTTGATCGGGATGAACTTCAACGCCTGTGTAATTCCAAATGCAATTGCAAAGCCAATGGAGGAACCTAACGCGATAATGAAGAACGTTTCCGTGAAGAACTGTACCATGATTGCCGACTTCTTCGCTCCTACAGCCCGGCGAATGCCGATCTCCTTAATCCGCTCCTGCACCACAATGTACATGATATTGGCAACACCAATGCCGCCGACTCCGAGCGTAAAGCTGCCGATCAGTCCCATGAAAAGATTGAAGGCAAGAAAAAAGTAGAAGAGAAATTTATCAAACTCCGCCGTATCCCAAATCCAGACAGCATCCTTATCCGTGGGGTCGAACTTGTATTTACGCGCGAGCACTTCCCTCACCTTCTCCTGCACTTCCTCTGATTTGGTCGGGTCTTTGGGAGTATAGATGATGTTACTGAGGTGTGTTACGCCGTACACCGCTGAAAAGGTCGAAGCGGGGATGAAGATTCTATCCTGATCCCTCCGGTTGTAGGAGGAGTTTTGTGTCTTCTTTTGCATAACCCCAATAACAGTAAAGGGAATGGTTCCGACATAGACCAGTTTTCCAATCACCTCACTTTCGCCGAATAATAAGCGCCTGACCTCATCGCCGAGTAGGACCACCCGCTTCCTCTCCCGCATATCCAGATCATTGATGAACCGTCCGCCGGGTTCAGGAATAATGTTCCGCATGTCGCTGTAGATCGGATACACGCCGGCGATGGAAGTATTGATGATATTTTCGCCCACCCTGATTTGCGACTCATGGGAGCTGTATTCGGGGCTGATCTTGTCAATCTCCGATACTTGCGATGCGATCAGCTTTGCGTCCTCTTCAACAAATGGTATTGAACGCCTGATACCGAATCCCTGGAATGCTTTTGTTGTCTGTCCCGGGAACATGATGGCAATACTTTCCCCGATACCGTGCATGTTGATGGCGAGTTGTCTCTTGAATCCCATCCCGAAAGCAAGCAGCACAATAATCGCCACAGTACCCCAGACAATGCCGAATACCGTGAGAAATGTACGCAGCTTCTGTGCACGCAAATCACGCATGAATTCGAAAAGGGTTGTTCTAAGGTTGTCCATCTGGACCCTCAACTTTGAACTTACTCGATCTTCTTCACCGGCTTTTCCTGCACTTCCTCTCCCTCTTTCAGGCCTTCAATAAACTCGATATTAATCGCATCACTCAGCCCCG
>CAZWIN010000261.1:0-4523 GCA_964633855.1 uncultured Chitinophagales bacterium | reverse complement strand
AAAGTATTTGTTCACGAGAATGGTGCCTGGCGGGCAGCGCAAGAGAGCGAGTCTTTTTGTGTCTGGGATTTGCAGGTAATCTGGCACGAGCGTGAGGCGTATGTTGCTACAATACTATCGGAAAATTTACCCAATCTGGCGGCCTATCTTTCAAAGCATCTGTAACAGCCCCAAGACGCGGAACCGCAGGCAGTGCGGGTTGGCGTTTACCAAACCAGGCTTTGCATTCTCGGTGTTGTTCCTCAGGCTTAGATTGAGTTGCCGAGAATGCACCGAAAACTGGCGGGCATTAATGGGGCAGTGTGTTGCGGTTCCGACACCTTTTTCTTTTGGTTCGTTTTCTTTTGGGTGACAGATTGTGTAAAAACCCGGAACGACCTTTGAGCAAAAGTGGTTAGTATGAGAAATCCGTTGTGTCATTACCTCGAATAGACATGCACCACATAGCTGGTAAGCCTCGGGAACAACTCACGCTGCTTCCGGAAGCAGTTGAAGACTACGTCGGCCCTGACAACCCTGTTCGCTTCATTGATGCGTTTGTCAATACACTTGATCTTGCCTCGTTTGGATTTTTCAAGGTTGATCTGGCTGAAACGGGGCGCCCACCATACCAACCTGCCGACCTTTTGAAACTCTATATCTACGGATACCTCAATCGCATTCGTTCGAGCCGTCGATTAGAACGGGAAACAGAACGTAACCTGGAAATCATGTGGTTGCTCGGAAGATTAGCCCCAGACCACAAAACCATCAGCAACTTCCGTAGGGACAATCGAGTCCCTCTTCGTCTTGTGTGCCGCCAGTTCGTCCTCCTGTGTAAGAAGCTTGACCTCTTTGGCGCTGAGCTTGTCGCTATCGATGGCAGCAAGTTCTCGGCTGTGAACGCCAAACGCCGCAACTTCACCAAGAAACAACTGGTTCGCCTCGTTCAACAAATCGATACAACGATAGAAGAGTATCTCGATGTGCTTGAGACTACCGACCGTGAAGAGACTCCACGCTCAACAGGCAACCCAAGGACACTACAGGAGAAAATCGACTCACTCACCAAACGCTCTAGTGAATATCAACGCCTCCTAGAAACGCTCGAGGAGAACGGCCAATCACAGGCATCGCTTACAGATCCCGATGCTCGCCTCATGGACCATCACGGCCGACTCGACGTCTGTTACAATGTCCAGACTGCCGTCGATAGCAAACATAAACTCATCGTCGAGCATGAGGTTACCAATGACGCCAATGACCGTTTGCAGTTAGCACCTCTCGCTAAACGTACCAAGGACACCCTAGATGTTGATCGTCTGGAAGTCTGCGCCGACAAAGGCTACTGGTCAGGAACACAAGTCAAAGCATGCGATGATGCCAACATTATCACCTATATCCCTGAACATGCCCCTACCGGAAAGCGCAAGTCCAACATCCCTGCACCGGGATATGAGTTCGGCCGATTCCAGTATGACAAAGAACGTAACACATACCATTGTCCTCAAGGCCAGGAACTGAAGCTGATGGGACAATACCAAATCCGGGGACAAGGGCGTTATCATTATCAAACGACAGCCTGCAAAACTTGCGCTGTACGTGCACTCTGTACCGCCAACAAGAACGGGCGAGTAATCTATCGCACCGAGCTTGAAGACACTTTACAACAAGTCCGGGAGCGCATTCGTCAACAACCAAACAAAATCATCGAACGGATGAGCCTGTCAGAGCATCCTTTTGGAACACTCAAACATGCCTGGGGCCACAAAGCCTTCCTGACTCGTGGCCTTGAGAGCGTAAGAACTGAAATGAGTCTCAGTATCCTCGCTTACAACATCAGACGAGTGATCTCAATCCTGGGTGTGCCATCCATGATCAACCGCTTGGCAGGATCCTAAGCTGTACTTTAACTGAACAATGAAAATCATCTATCTCCTTAGCACCTCATCGACTTTTGACACAGTCTCGTGAGCAAAAGAAAATGAACAACAACGAAATATACTTTGTTTTCAATTGGACCCAAGGGTCAATCATCTTTTCCTATTACTACACTGTTAGTGTAAAGGTACTATCACAATTTACTTTTGGTAAACACTGTCTCTCACCTGCATACCTTCGTCAGAAAGGGTTTATCTTAATTCCCAAAAATCTTCCTCCGTGCCATCCGTGGTTCCTTTCCCCGCAGCCACTCCAAACCTTGACTAACTCTACCCTTTTTTGCATATTGCCCACACTTTTTGAGAAACATTCTCATTGTTGCCTACGAATTCCCCCGTGAAGAGCACACTAGTCCGATGCCGTCAAAAGAACTGATATTAGGCCTCAGCATCAGCGACCAATGCGTCCAGGCAGTGGAGATTGAGCAGGACGGAAAGTCCAACACACTTCTTGCACTTGATGAATGGGAGAACACCCTTTCTCCCGGCCCGGAGGAAGACAAGCAGGGCACAGATCAGTTCATCGAGTATCTCTCCGCTTTCATTAAGGTCAACCGGGTCAAGGCAAAGAAGGTGGCTGTTGCACTTGATTCGGCGCTGCTGTTTATCAATTCCTTCCCGCTGGAAGACGGCCTCTCGCGTGTTGAAATCAACGAACATATCAACTGGGAACTGAACCAGTACTTCCCGGAAACACCCACGAAGGAATTCGTCACGGACGTCCACGTTATGACGCGCAACCTGCCGGAACACTGGAACCAGGTGCTCAGCGTGTCGCTCCGCCGGAAAGATGCCTATATCGTGGAGAAGGCCATATCAAAGCTCGGCCTCGACCTCAGCATAATTGATGTTGACCACTTCAGCGCAGATACGGCATTGCGTGCAAACTACCCCGACTCCGAGCGCAAGTTCCTTGCCCTCGTCGGCGTGAAGGAGAACCGCCTCGATATCAGCCTGTTGAAAAGCGGCAACATGGAATCATACAGCTACTGCGTAGTGCAGTCCAATCAGGAAATCGTTGACCAGATAGCAACGCTTTCGCGGGATGTGAAAGGCATTCACTCCATCACCGTCCACGGGCAATATCTCGACAAGGATCTCCTCGTCCTCATCCGCCGTGCATCAGCACTGCTCGTCGAAGCGCTTAATCCTCTCCGGCATGTGCAGGTGGCGGATTCGCTCCGCCTCTCCGACCATCTCTCCTCCCCTTCATACAGGTTCGCCTCCGCGGTGGGCGTCGCTCTCCGCAGGGACTAGGAATGCGGATCATCACGGGCCTCTACAAAGGCAGGGTAATCAAAACCGTCAACGACCTTTCCGTCCGTCCGGCAACCGACCGTGTAAAGAAAACCATCTTCGATATGCTCTCTGTACGGATTGACTTCGACGGCATACACGTGTTGGATTTGTTCGCGGGCAGCGGCAACCTCGGCATCGAGGCGCTGAGCCGCGGAGCCGCAAAAACAGTCTTTGTGGAAACAGGCGCCGAGGCAATGGACTTTATCGAAGAGAATATCCGCATGCTGGGATGCGAAAGTGCAACGGAGTTCTTTCAGGTGGACGCTCTTTCATATATCCGGGGTAAAAGGCAGAAGTTCGACCTTGTCTTCGCCGATCCTCCGTACAAGTACGAACACACGGCACAATTACCGGAATTGATATTCGCATCAGGCATACTGAACCCCGGCGGGTATTTGTTGATTGAGCACAGTTCGGACTTTCACTTTGAAAGTACTATCTTGTACAAAGCAGGGCCGGAGAAGAAATTCGGCAGGACACTCGTGACGTTCTTTCAGCATCCTCAATAACAACATCACACAGGACGACAGCCATGAGCAAGACCATTGCAATCTACCCCGGCACGTTCGACCCGATCACGTACGGCCACATTGATGTTGTGTTGCGGGCAGGCAAGCTCTTCAGCAAGGTGATTATCCTTGTTGCAAAGAACTCTTCCAAAACCCCTCTCTTCACTGATACCGAACGGATTGCCATGATCAGGGAGATCTTCCGCTCCCACAAACATGTTGCGGTTGCCGGCTTTGACGGCTTGCTCGTGGAGTATGCGAAGAAAAAGAAAGCAACGGCAATCATCAGAGGCTTGCGCGCTGTTTCCGATTTTGAATACGAATTTCAAATGGCGCTCACCAACCGGAAGATGGATAAAGGGATTGATACCGTATTCCTCGTGCCGGATGAACGCTACACCTATCTGAACTCAACCATTGTCCGTGAAATCGCGCGGCTCGGCGGCGACGTTTCAGGGTTCGTTCCGCCTGCAGTCCGCCGCAGGCTCACCGCAAAACTGAAATCCCGCCGCTGACAGGCTCCCATGCCCACACTCTCGCGAAAAGTCCAGCAAGGTGAACAATCGCAGACGCTCGCCCTCTCCGAGAAGGCAAAGCGGATGAAGGATTCGGGTGTTGACGTCATCAGCCTTACTGCGGGCGAACCCGACTTCCCCACGCCACGGCATATCAAGGAAGCGGCAATCAAGGCAATCGAAGCCAACTTCACCAAGTATACCCCCAACCAGGGAATACCCGACCTCATCAAGGCAATCATCAAGAAGTTTTCGCTTGAGAACAATCTCCATTTTGAACC
>CAZWIN010000260.1:0-4553 GCA_964633855.1 uncultured Chitinophagales bacterium | reverse complement strand
AAGGAAAGCACATGCAATGCACGGTGAAAAATTCCTGCCGAACCGCGCATACCCTTCCCAACAAGACAAATACTGGCCTTGTCGTGTTGAATCTCGACGGCGCCCACTTCAGAAAGGTCATACGCTACTTCATCAGTAAGATACTTCCTCTCCACCGAAAACGTGATAACATACTCGGATGTTGTCATTGTGCCGACATTCAGCGAATGGCGGATAAGAACGTTGAACACACCCTCCCAAAAAAGATATTGGCCAAGCCGCTGGCGCGGGGTGATGGTCACGAGCGAGATATCCTTTCTGAAGGCGATGGATTTTGGCCGCTTGTTGTCGGAGCCGGATTTATCAACCAGTGTTCCACGGCTTTCCGATGTTTTTGAATTGAGCACCTGAACGGGAATTCCCTGTTCAACCAAAGGAAGCATCGTGTGGGGGTGCAGGACTTTTGCTCCAAAATAGGAAAGTTCAAATGCCTCTTCAAACGAAAGGTGATTGATCCTGAAAGTGTCCCCGACAATTCTCGGGTCAGCGGTCAGAACCCCGTCAACATCCGTCCAGATTTGAACTCGTTCTGCTTTCAACGCCGAGCCGATGATCGCGGCCGAGTAATCCGAACTCTCTCTGCCCATCGTCGTGTACGCGCCAGATGAGGTGACGCCGATAAATCCCTGGGTCACGGGGACCTCGCGCCTGTGTATCATTGGGGTCACTTTTGATGCGAGCAAACCTGCAACAGCGTCCATAAGCGGTCTCGCATTGCCATGGTTGCTGTCGGTGAGCATGAATTCCTTCGCATCAACCCAGGTGCTGTTGATCCCATGCTCCTTCATCGCGGCGGCAACGATTCTTGAGGATAATCGTTCTCCGAACGAGCAAATGGCATCCATTGACCGCGGCGTGAGTTCACCAAGGAGGGCAAGCCCTTTCAACAATCCTTTGATTTCTTCGAGGTGGATATCAACGATGTTGTTGAGCCCGCCGGCAGATTCATCGGAGCGAATAAGATCCCTAATGATTCCGCGATGGCGGTCAAACAAGGCAACAATTCCTCCTACGGCCTTCTCGTAATCTCCCGAGGAAGCAATGCGCGCCGCATTTTCAAGCTCGTTTGTCGCCCTGGCGATGGCTGAGATGACAACCACCGGGCCCTTATCCACGTGGTCGCGAACGATTCTGATGACATTGCTCATGGCGGTCGCATCCTCGTTCGAGGTCCCGCCGAATTTCATAACAATCATATCTTAAGAAAAAATGGAACTTGGTTGGAAGGTACTAATTCTCACAACACATTGAAATATAATAAATTACACGGATAATCTGACAGTTCACAAAAACTTCCTGTAATCTGTTTTTTTACTTTGAATTCCCTCATTCCATGCTTATATTATAGCCACGCACATTAACGAAGTGAGGAACAGAGTAGATGAAAAAGATCGCTGTTAATGTGTGCAGGGACTGCGGTACGCAATTTCGTGGTCAAAGTGGCTCCTATCGATGCCCCAACTGCCGCAAAAAGGAGATGCAGTATAAAGCCCAGAGAGAGAAAATGCGCCGAGCGCTTCCGTTCTACTTAAAGACGGACATCTGAGCCGGCATCCTCCGCTCCTTGCACATGGTTTGTTGAACGAATGCCCTCCATTATGGAGGGCATTTTGTTTTTGAGAACCTGCCTGCCCCAACCGGACGTCAGCGCGTCAGGTAATCGCCCAGCGTCAGCGTAAAGAGAATTACCAGCCAGAAAATTCCTGAAATCGCGAACACCCACGTGAGCTTGGAACTGTATTTCACATGCATGAAATACATGACGACGATCGTTGCCTTGAAAGTTGCAATGGCAAGCGCAACCCACAGATTCAAAATGCCGAAGTTGTAGAATGCCACATCCACGGTTACCAGCGTGAGACACATCAGGGTGGCAAAGACAAGCAAGTAAATCTTCTGCGGAACGACATGTGACATATCTAGGCCCTGCCGATGAGGTAGATAAGGGGGAAAAGGAAAATCCAAACGATGTCGACAAAGTGCCAATACAGACCTGCTATTTCAATCGGAGCATAGTATTGATCTGTCAACCGGTTGCGCATTGCAAGCACTAACAGCCACACCATAATCCCAATACCGATGATCATATGAAGTGCGTGCAAGCCGGTCATCACGAAATAGAATGAGAAAAACATCTCTGCTTGCGGAGCATGAACCCCCTCATACACAAAATCCAGCCCGGGAATGAGATGCTCATGAATCTTGTGTGAGTACTCAACCACTTTGATTCCCAGAAAAGCCCCGCCCAGGATCATGGTCGCAATCAGGAAGCCCACAATGGATTTTTTTTGGTTGAGCTGTGCGCTCCGCACAGCAAGCGCCATGGTTAAGCTGCTGCAAATGAGAACTCCAGTATTCACCGCTCCCAGCAAAACGCTCAGTTTATTGCTGGCTTCGCCGAATGCAGACGGATACAACATCCGGCAAACACCGTATGCGGCAAAAACGGCACCAAAGAACATCACTTCCGTGACAATAAACGCCCACATTCCAAGCGAAGAGGCCTCCCGCTGTTGGGGCATATCCTCAAAATGATGGGCGAGCATTTCTTTCATGCCTGCTCTTCCGAAGAATACTGGTACGGCTCGCCTTCCACCACGGGAGTGTTCTCAAAATTGTGCGTGATCGGTGGCGATGATGTTTTCCATTCAAGCCCGGTCGCTCCCCAAGGATTCTCACCCACACCTTTCGGTTTGCGCAACGACCAGATCAGATACACCATCGGGATAATATAGCCCAGCCCTAGAAGCGTAGCACCGGCAGTGGACATGACATTCAACACTTGGAATTCATCCGGATACACATAGTAGCGCCGCGGCATTCCCAGATGACCGAGAATGAACTGCGGGAAGAACGTCAGGTTGAACCCGACGAACAGAATCAATGCGGAGAATTTCGCCCACGCTTCGTTGTACATCCTCCCCGTAATTTTAGGCCACCAGAAATGCAGTCCTGCCAGGTACCCCATGATCGCCCCGCCAACCATGATATAGTGAAAGTGGGCCACGATGAAGTACGTGTCGGTTAAATGCACATCCGTCGCCAGCGATGCCAGAAATAATCCGGTCAGCCCGCCGATGGTGAACAATCCGATAAAGCCGAACGCGTACAAAATAGGGGTGTGAAACGAGATATTCCCCTTGTACAGCGTCGCCGTCCAGTTGAACACTTTGATCGCGGAAGGAATGGCCACAAGAAAACTCAGTGCAGAGAACACCATACCGGCATAGATGGACTGTCCGCTGACAAACATGTGGTGACCCCAGACGAGAAAACTCAGCACCGCAATTCCCATAATGGCAAAAGCCATAAAGTGGTAGCCGAAGATTCTCTTGCGCGCAAAACACGTAACAACTTCGCTGATCACACCCATGGACGGCAGTATCATGATATACACTGCAGGATGCGAATAAAACCAGAATAAGTGCTGGAAAAGAATCGGATCGCCGCCGAGAGCGGGATCAAAAATCCCCGCTCCCATGACCGTCTCAAAGCCCAGTAACACAAGCGTAATAGCAATGACGGGGGTTCCGAGAACAGTGATAACGCTTGTGGCATACATGGCCCAGATAAACAAGGGCAAGCGGAACCACGTCAGTCCGGGGGCTCTCATGCGGTGGATCGTCGCTATGAAATTCAAGGCCGTCAGGATGGAGGAGAAACCGAGAATAAACAGCCCGATAACAACCGGAACAACATTCGTCAATGCGTAGGAACTGCTGTAGGGAGTGTAGAACGTCCACCCTGTGTCGATTCCACCGGTCACCATGGTGTACAGCGTAAAGAGCCCGCCGATACTGTACAGGTACCAGCTCAACAAATTGAGGCGCGGAAAGGCAAGGTCTCTCGCTCCAACCATCATCGGGACAAGGAAATTCCCGAGTACCGCCGGAATGGAAGGAATGAGAAAGAAGAAGATCATTGCCACGCCATGCATGGTGAAAAGCTTGTTGTACGTTTCTGCGGAGACCAAATCTCCCTGGGGCGTCAGCAATTCAAGACGGAGCAGGAGCGCAAAGAATCCTCCTACAAAGAAAAACAATGTAATTGAAAGGAGGTAAAGGATCGCAATGCGTTTATGGTCGACGGTAAAGAGCCACGACCTGACGCCGTATCCGGCGTGGATGTAATCTTCGGTGGTTGCTATGGTTTGATTTTGCTTCACTGTTGTGCACCCGTGTTGGTCGGAGTACCCAGGCCTTTTACGTATTCTACAAGTTGATTAAGCTGTTCAAGCGTCAACTGATTCCGGTATGTCGGCATAAACGGAAGATACCCGTGCGTGATTTTTGCTGCGGGATTCAGAATGGACTCGCGAATATATTCCTGATCCGCCACGACTTTGTCACCGTTGATCAATGTCACTTGCTTTCCAAACAACCCGTCGAGGGACGGCCCGCGTTGGCTTGAACCGGACTTGTGGCAGGTTTGGCAGCCATAGTGTTTGAACAAATCCGCGCCACTTGCAGACATGGACGCATTGGAACCGGCTCCTGCCAGCCATGCTTCATAAT
>CAZWIN010000259.1:0-4564 GCA_964633855.1 uncultured Chitinophagales bacterium | reverse complement strand
AATGAGTTTTCCTTTGTATGATTCTATGCCCTGAAGAACATGAGGATGGTGGCCCAGAATAATATCGGCACCCGCATCAACCAACCGGTGTGCAATGGATACCTGTTCAGGAGAGGGAACAGGCATGAACTCATCACCCCAATGCAAAGAAACCACGACTCTCTCCGCATTGTGTTTCACCTGGTTGATGGTGTCCACTATGTTCTCTACTGTCGCGACGATTGGACGGGTTGAGGGTTCTGTATTCAAACAAAAGGATAAGAAACACACGCAAGTTCCCTTCATATCAAGATAGATACCCTTATCTTGAGTAACCATCCCTTCAGTCAGTTGAATTCCCACGGATTGTATTCCGGCCTTATTGAGCCCCTGGACGGTATCCTCATACACCGCAGTACCATGATCCAGTATATGATTGTTCGCAACGCTCACAATGGAGATATTTGCCTCCGAAAGATAGCTCACGAACTCAGACGACCCGCGATACTGAATCGAATTTAACAATGCTTCCCGACGGCCCTGGTCCGAGAGAACCGCTTCCAAGTTGGCAATCACAACATCGCTTTGCTGAAAAATCTCGATTACATGCTGAAAAGGGCCGCGGCCTTCTTCTCTCAGCAAAGTACTTCTCACTCCCCTACCAATGCAGTAGTGGGAATCCCCAAGCATGATATCGCCAACAGCGGAAATGGTAATGAAAGGTGACATGTAAGCCTTACACTTTAGACGCTTTCAACATGCTTCCTGGCAAGGACTCTATAGAACAAACCCGAAGCAAACTACCGGGGAGATGGAGTGTGAAATGCAGCAATCGGGGGGATGTAACTGTGGCTATTCTACTAATTTCCAACAGAAAAATCAAGACAAATGAAGCCAAAATCAGGAGACCTTTTGGGTAGCTGTTCTCGGAGAAAGAAACGGCAGCAGACCGGATGGCATGATAACTGGAAAGCCCACTAGCCTTGCTCATATTCGTCATTCAACACTTTGATGTTCCGTTCGCCTATGTCAAGCAGGTCATTGTGTTAAGGATTGAGGATTGTGCTCCGTGAGCAGGAGTCGAACCACTCAGGCTGTACTTAATGGCTCAAAAAAAAGCGGATTCCGCTCTTTCCCGTTCCATGAGTCGCATGGATGTACATCAGTCACATCCATAGGGTACAAATAAGGTACAATCCCGGCAAGCAGTCGAGCCTAGCTATGTCAGCAAGAGCAATAGAGGTTTACTTCGTCCGAATCAATACGCCCGGGCTAGGGAATGCTTTGTCGTCCTCGGCAAACCGAAGAACAAGTTGTTGGAGTTCCTGTGTGGTCGCCGTGAGTATAATATCGTTGTCGCGCCGGACATGGGAGATACTCAGTTTCTTAGCATCGATCATTTCTCTGAGCCAGTCGCTCTCAATACTCGCCACACGGAGTGTATCACCATTGAGCCAGATCCTCGAAAGAATGTGCGCCTGGAGCAGGTGGTGGTCGTCCTCACTTTTCAGCGGAGAGGAATCAATAAACCAGAATTTTCCCAGCCGGCCCAGTTGAACTCTATAATCTGTGCTCTTTCCCTTCGGTTCAAGTGCAACCACATTATAGCTCTTATCTCCCGATTTCTGAAACGTGAAAGTATCGTTCTCGTTGCTCACCCAGGTTCCAACAAGGCTTGGATTGTACACGAGTTCGCTTTCTGTAAACAGCGGGAACAGTGATCGGGCCGGACAGCCCAGCATGAGGACGGCAATTGTGATAGCGGCGAAATACTTGATTTTGTTCATATACACCTCCTTGAGTGTGATAGCACATGAGATATGCAACATGCGGCGGCGATGCTTCATGCAGGCAAGTGTGTTGCAGAAAGAACAAGAAGATCTACTGTGGAAAACTGGCAGTAAGCTAATCTGCTCCCGGGAAATAGTCAACAATCCACTTGTGGAATGACCAAAGGTCATTGTACATGCAGCGGGTTTTATGATCCGCGAGCAGGACAAAAGGCACAAATAAGGTACAATGGCGGGAGGGAAACGAAAAACCCCTTGTAAATACAAGGGGTTTTGTGCTCCGCGAGCAGGACTCGAACCTGCAACCCTGCGGTTAACAGCCGCATGCTCTACCATTGAGCTATCGCGGAATGGAAATTTCAGCGCGTAAAATATATCAAAAAGCAGCTTGAATGTCAACGAAGAGTGACCGTGATGGAATCTGTTTCACTCAAACGTTTGTGAGAAGAGATTCAATAATGTAGTAGGTCAATGCCGAGACAAGTGCAGAAGCGGGTATCGTAAGCAACCAAGCCCAGATGATCCGGCCGGCAACTCCCCAACGGACAGCAGAGAGCCTTTTTGTTGAGCCGACTCCCATGATTGCACCGGCGATCGTGTGTGTCGTACTGACCGGAATACCGGCGAGCGCAGTACCGAGGAGCATCGTTGCGCTTGCCGTCTCGGCACAAAAACCTCCGATTGGCCTGAGGTGTGTGAGCTTCATTCCCATGGTCTGTACAACCTTCCATCCACCCATGTACGTGCCAAGCCCGATGGCAGCATGGGCGGAAATAATCACCCAGAAAGGAACATAGAACGATTCGATATAGCCGGACGTGTAGAGTACCAGAGCTATGATACCCATGGTTTTCTGAGCATCATTTGTTCCATGGCCAAGACTATATGCAGCAGAAGAAATAAGCTGTCCAACCCTGAATGTCCGGTCAACCCTGTTCGGGCTGGATTTTCGCACACTCCACAACACCACTATCATGAAGAAATATCCCAGGATCATGCCCAACGTAGGAGAAAGGAAAATGAACAGAACAACTTTTGAAAGGCCTCCCACAACCAAAGCACTCATTCCACCTTTCGCCAGCCCTGCTCCCGCCAAACCACCAATCAACGCATGTGAGACACTGATGGGCAATCCGTATTTCGTGCACAGGTGCGACCAAGCAATCGCGCCAACGAGAGCAGACAAAATAAGGTATTGATCAACAATACCAACATCAACAATACCCTTGCCAATGGTATTGGCAACGTGAACACCAAACCCGAAGGCAGCCACAAAATTGAAGAACGCAGCCCATAGCACTGCCAGCCGTGGCGAAAGTACGCGTGTCGACACTATTGTTGCAATCGAGTTCGCCGCGTCATTCATACCATTGATGAAATCAAACAGGAGTGCAAGCAGTATGATGAACACCGTCAGGGTCAGCATGGGGAGCTACCGGAGTTTGATGAATAAAGAATCACCGCAGCAGATTTCATCGGGTCAGGCATTCTTGACAATAATACTCTCAATAACATTCGCCGCATCCTCGCATTGATCCGTAGCTGTTTCAAGACTCACAAGAAGTTCCTTCGTCTTGATCAGGAGAATCGGATCCTTGCAGTTATCAAAAAGATCAGCAATAGCGCGCTCGAACAAATCATCGGCTTCATTCTCAAGACTGTTGATTCTTACAAGACTGTCCCGGATAGCTTCGGCATTTTTGAGGTCGCTCAGACGGCCGATTGCCTTGCTCAACTCAACAACCTGGTCATAGATCATTTGTGCCAGGCGTTCCTGTTCACGCGATATTGTCTCCACACGGTAGAGCACCAAGCGCGTCGCCGCACCTTGAATAAAGTCCAGAATATCATCAAGCTTCGAGGTCAACATGTGAATATCCTCCCTATCAAAGGGAGTAATAAACGTTGATCCAAGGTCCGAGAAGATTTGGTGGCTTAACTCGTCGCCAAGATGTTCCAACTCTTCAATACGTTTGATTTTCTGTGCACGCTCCTCCTTCGACATGCCGTTGGACATCAAATCCCTGAAGACTTTTGCCGCCGCCATGACATTTTCTATGTCCTTCTCGAAGTAACGGAAGAACTTGTCATCCTTTGGGACAAGTGCCTGGAGTAAATTATCGAGTTTCATCACGTCGCCTTTGCTGTAATGGAGAGTTTGTCAAGGACTGCTACAAGCAAGTCATAAAATCTCTGTACTGTTGAAATTTCAACCCGTTCATCCGGAGAATGAGCTCCCTCGATGGTTGGTCCGAAAGAGACCATATCCATTCCGGGATACTTTTCACCAATAATTCCACACTCGAGGCCAGCATGAATTGCCTTAATTGCAGGGTCGGAGCCAAACAAATCCTTGTACGCGTTTTTTGTTGCACCCAAAACCGGCGAATTCATGTCGGGCTTCCAGCCCGGATAACCCTTTGTTGACACGGCGTCAGCTCCTGCAAGAGTACCGATAACAGCCACCGTATTGACAGCTTGATCAAGGGATGTACTGACTGAACTGCGCTGCAGGGTGCCGATCACTACTTGCTTGTCGTCAGTTGTAATTGAAGCAAGATTAGTGGATGTCTCAACAAGTCCCGGCAAATCTGCACTCATTGCCAGGACGCCATGAGGCAGAGCGTACAGTAAATTCACAAGGCGTTGCTGACTCTCCCGTGTAAACACATCACCGGCGTTGGAAATCCTTTGCACTTCCAGTAATAGGAGAGGTTCCGGTGAGGCAAACTCGTTTTTGAACACTTCGTGAAGTGCTGTAACACCATTCATCATACTTTTGAGCTGATCATTGC
>CAZWIN010000258.1:0-4627 GCA_964633855.1 uncultured Chitinophagales bacterium | reverse complement strand
ACGGGCTTACGAAAATATTCCCGAAGTACCACCCGAAATTGCTGAATACTCCGCCCAGCGCGGCATCTGTGGTGCGGGCCCAACTATCTCCACCATTTGTCGTTTTGTACACGCCGTAGAAATTTCCGGGATCATCGGCATACGAAACGTATGCGACAAGAGGATTGGTGGGTGCGATTGCCACCGATGTCCTGCCGACAATCGCCGAAGGTGCGGGCAATCCGTTTGAAAGAAGCTGCCAGGATGCACCTGCATCTGTCGTTCTGTAGATACCTGTATGCACTCCGCCTACATAGCGGCGGCCTTCCGGTCCGCGTTTTCTTTGCCAAGCAGCGGCAAGCAGGATGTTCGGATTCTGCGGGTTGATACTGACATCAACAACGCCTGTTGAATCATTCACAAAAAGAACATGTGACCATGTCGCCCCGCCGTCGGTTGATTTGAATACGCCCCGTTCCGGATTTCCCGAGAAGAGCGTTCCCATCGCCGCAACATACAGCGTGTTCGTGTTCAGCGGATCAATAGCAATTTTGCCGATGTGGCGTGTCCCGGCGAGCCCCATGGATTGCCAGGTTGAGCCACCGTCGGTTGATTTCAATACACCGACACCATCGTATGAATCCCCGCTGGAGTTCACTTCGCCTGTGCCTGCATAAATGATATTATCGTTGGCGGGATCTACAGAGATTGCGCCAATGGAAAGGCTTGGTTGATCGTCGGTAAGAGGAGTCCAGTTTGTGCCCGCGTTAGTTGATTTGAGTACGCCGCCATCAGCAGCGCCGGCGTAGAGGATGTTGGGATTCTGCCTGCTGATATCGAGGGCGGTAATGCGTCCGCCGATATTGGAGGGGCCGCGTTGAACCCACGTTGCTCCTCCCTCAACACGTTCCATTCTTTGCAACGCGCGCGCCTGTTGAAATGAAAGCGCTCTCAGCGCAGGGTCAATGTCACCGAGCGGATAGGCGCGTTGACGCCAGAACCAGTCGTTTGGTGTTTTTTCTCCCTCCGCCTTCAATTCTGTTTCCACAGTGTCTTCATTGATAATCAGGTTCACAATGAACACACCGGAACACAGCAGCATCATCAAGAACAGAAGAGAAACCCTGCGCGACATCATATCAACCTCACGATAGGACAAGAACTTGCGGTGGAAATAATGTATGAAAACCAGCCGCAGAATCAAAAAACACCACGTACTCAGCACCCTGGAAAGCAACGTGAAGTGGTTGCAAATAAAGCCATTATTCAGTATTATTTTACTGTAATCACGTCTTAAACCTCAGAGGCGAGGCCGCATGAAATCCCTCGGTATCAAGAAGCTCTACTATTCAATCAGTGAAGTCAGCAAAATCACCGATCTTGAGCAATATGTATTGCGGTACTGGGAGTCGGAGTTTGAGCAATTAAAGCCGGCAAAAAACCGCGCCGGCAACCGAATTTACACCAACCGCGATATCAAGCTCATACTCTATATTAAGAAACTGCTCAGAGACGAGCGGTACACTATTGAAGGCGCCAAGCAAGTCCTTAAGACCTACGAGCCCGACACCGATAACGGAGAGCAACTGGAACTTATTGACGCGCCCAAACCCCGCACAAAGATTCGTGATGAACAGCTTCGGGCGGATGTGATGGAAGTACGATCCTTTCTTGAGGATATGTTAAAGAAGATCGCGTGATTCTACAACCGGAACGTAGCGCAGCCCGGTAGCGCACCTGAATGGGGTTCAGGGGGTCGCGGGTTCGAATCCCGCCGTTCCGACAAAACCAGTTATCCTCGCACTAACCTCTCGAACTTTCCATTTTCGCTAACCCAGGTCGCCTAATCCTCGCTGGGGATTTGCAGCCTCCCACTCGTCAGCCTGTACATCAGCACCGCCGATCTCTTGGCTTCCACTGATAAGTAATTAATGTTTGCCGTTTCATGTACGGTGTGGCCGTCTGCACCGGGAAGCCCGATGCCATCGAGAGCCATTGCCACATGGTCATTGGCAAACGAAATATCCGCCGCTCCGGCATTCCGCGGATTCACCGCAGTCTCCGGCCCGAAACCGAGGTCAACACTCACCTGGCTGTAATAGCCCAAAAGTTTTTTGTTCCCTTCTGTTAATGTCATTGGCGGGTAGCCGCCATCTCCGAAATCAATGGTTGCTGTCGTCCCGGGATGATTCGCCGCGACGATTTCCCTCATGGTGGCTCTTGCTTTCTCCAACTGCGCGGTTGAGAGCGACCGCAAATCCCCGGTCACAATCACGTCCTGCGAAACGATATTGTTCTTCCCGAATGCGGTGCCTGTATATGTTGTTGTATCGTACGCAACAGTATTGCCTCCGAGGAAAATGCCGGGATTCACGGTAAGATCTTTCTCTGTGCTGAACACGGCATAAAACAGATTGAGAATCCGCGAAGCCTCATAAATAGCGCCGGCACCAACATTCCCGGTAAACAGTTGCGATGAGTGCGCAGCGTTGCCCTTCACGGTCAACGTCCAATCTGACGAGCCTCTTCTTGATACGACGGCAGTGGTTGCAAGTCCGTCTCCATCCTCATAGCCAAGCGCAACATCCGCCCGTTTGGCGGCTTCCATCAGGTCTTTTCTTGAAAGAGATAGCGGGTCGCCGCTTGATTCTTCATCGCCGCTCATAACAATTTCAATTGACATGTCCTTCAACAGGCCGGCATCATGCAGCGCCTGCATTGCCAGTATGATGATCACGTCGCCGCCCTTCATATCGGCGGCGCCCGGCCCCTGCATGATGGAATCGTTCAACATAGTGTACGATTGAAACGGGCTGTCTTTCTCGAATACCGTATCGAGGTGCCCGATGAGCAACAGCCGCGGCTTTTTTGTCCCTTTGTGTACTGCAATGAGATGGCCCGCGCGGTGAAAGGCATCGCCTGCAACCCAACGAGTCTCAAATCCTAAAGCTTTAAGTTGTTCCCCGAAAATATCGCCGACCCTACGGACGCCCTCGAAGTTCATTGTGCCACTGTTGATGTTCACTACTTGCTTGAGCAATGCGATGGCGGCAGGGGTTCTTGCATCAACCGCCGTAATAAGTTGCTTTTCTTTGGGGGATTGTGCGGAAAGCGCGGAGGTTACCACGAAGAGAAGCAATGTACATCTAAGAGTCATGCGTCAGCGCAATAAGAGTAGTTTCTTCGTCTCAACAAAGTCACCCGCGTGCAGACGGTAATAATACACGCCGCTCGACAGATTGCTTGCATCAAACTCCACGGACTTGAATCCTGCATCCTGTATCTCATCAACAAGCGTCGCAATATTCTGTCCAAGCGCATTGAAGACTTTGAGAATTACAGCCGACCGTTGCGGTAAAGAGTATTGAATTGTCGTGGTTGGATTGAAGGGATTGGGGTAATTCTGAGAAAGGATAAATTGCTCGGGGATTTCTGCCACTTCCCCCACTCCTTCTGTTGGCCCTGACCACAAAATAAGCAAAGCTGAAGAGAAAGCCGGACTCGTAAATGCGTAAATGTTTGTAACATCCATTCGCACCCGGAAGATGACGCCGCCAAATTCATCTTGCAGCAACGCACTGTCATTGAAAAAGAAAGGATTGTTCCAGCGGAATACAACCGTGTATCCGGCTTCACTTGGTTGGAACTGTATATTGAATGTGTCTGGGGTTCCCAAATTCCCAAAATCCCAAGAACGATAGTCCTGCCTGAAGCCTTGTCCCAGGCCTGCAGGTGTATCCCAGTTCTCGCGCCCCGGTATGTTTACGAAGCGAGCATCAAATGCTCCTGTCGGTGGACCGGGAGGTAGCTCAATTTCACACAAATCTGAGTTCAGCCCATACGATCCATTCCAAGCCTTGCCGAGCCAGAGCGTATCACGCCCTGTTCCGTTATCATTAATTGAAATCCACGTTCGCGCGATAGCCGGTACGCATTGAGCAAAGGAAGAGTGTATGAAGAGAAGGTTACCAGCCCAGAGAGCGACAACACAAATAAATATTCTCATCGCTTGATCTCCAGTTCCGATGTGAAAACGGCAGCGCTTGTATCTTTTGAAACCACTGCCAGAACGTACATTGCGATAAATCTATTCAATAGGTGGAGGAGAAGCAAACGGTTGTATAGTTAATAGTATCCCCTACTGCTTGAATATGACCCGCCCGGATGGTATAATAATCAAAGTATGTCATTCTACAGAATGTTCTACGAACACATCACGGACTGAAGAGGAGGCCAACAATGCAAATCTATATCGGTAACCTGCCTGAAACAGTAACAGATGCTGAATTACGTTCCATGTTTGAACCATTTGGTGCGGTCCGCTCCGCCGCTATTGGAAAGGAAAAAGGATACGGTATTGTGGAAATGCCGGTGAAATCCGAAGGCCGCGATGCAATCGAGGCGTTGCGGGGAAAAGAGATGGAGGGCAAGCCGTTGCGTGTCCGCGCGCTGAAACCTGGCGATGATTTCCACAATGCGGGGCACAATGCCAAGAGCGGTGGGTCAGGGGGTGGAGCACAATTCCGCGGGAATGCTATTCCACGTGCCGGTGGTGCGCTCAGGCGCGGGGGACAACGGGGAGGATAAAAATAATAGTTAATTGTAAATTGCTAATAGCTATTTACGCGGGCTCAGGCAATAAACAATG
>CAZWIN010000257.1:0-4662 GCA_964633855.1 uncultured Chitinophagales bacterium | reverse complement strand
AAGAAGTGCTTTCCTTCATCAGGCCTTCAGCAACATTGGGTTTGGCTTTCTGCGACCTGAACTGGGCCGCGCCAGAAGCGGGAAAAATCACCATTGCTGCGAACAATACTGTGATCATCTTCATAAAACACTCCTTGCAAACCATATCCAACTTCACCAAGTTCCTCTGGAAATAATACTCAAATCACTTTTGATTGTCAACTAAAGCCGAGAGCACCCTTCTCGCTTCTTCGAGCTGCTCCGGTGTGTTAATACCCATTATTTCACGTGCATCGGAGGCAGGTATGGCGCTGACGATCTGCCCCTCCCTCCGAAAATACGCGAATACATCGGTCAGATAATACTCCTTCTGTGCGTTCGATGGAGTGATGTGCCTGAGGGCCTCGAAGAGCTGCCGTCCATCAAACACATAGATTCCGGAATTGATTTCGTTGACCTTCCGCTCCGTTTCTGAAGCATCCTTCTGCTCCACGATGGCCCGCACAGAGCCACTTTCATTGCGGAGAATACGGCCGTAGCCGGTCGGATCCTGAACAATCGCCGTCAATACCGTTGCTGTGGCGCTTGTGTTTCTGTGATGAGCCACTAAAGAATCAGCAGTTTCAACTGTCAGCAGCGGAACATCCCCCGAAAGCACCAGAACATCACCTTTGAATTCGTGCAGTTCCTGCCCGGCTTGCATCACTGCGTGGCCTGTCCCGAGTTGGGGCGACTGCTCGACACACACGACAGGTTTTTGCTGATCTCGAAGATAGCCGATGACAGATTCTTTCTGCCAGCCAACAATTACAACAACTGTTTCCGATGAAAGCCGGAATGCAAGATCAACGACATATCCCAACAAGGGCTTTCCCAAAATGGGGTACATCACCTTGGCAACAGCGGGGTTATTCATACGTGTACCTTTCCCCGCCGCCATAATTACTGTAGCCAATTCTCTGGGGCTGCTCATTTCCGCGTCACCACAGTATTGTCAATTAATCTGGTGGAGCCGAACCGGACAGCGAGCGAAACGAGAAACTCAGGGTGGCCATCCAACTTCTCCGTCTCTTCAAGAGTATCATTGTCAGCAATAGAGATATAGTCAACGACCCCTGAACTGTTCGCCGTAATATGCCGGGACATTTCCCCTATGATGGCAGACGCATTCTGTTCACCACCGCGAATCCGCCCTTCAGCCAATTGCAAAGCGCGGTAAAGAACCACAGCTTCTTTTCTCTGGACAGGAGTGAGATAGACATTACGGGAACTCATCGCCAAGCCATCAGGCTCGCGGACAATCGGCACAACAACTATTCGTGTGTTGAAGTTAAGATCTTGTACGAGCTTTTTGATGATTACTACTTGTTGCGCATCTTTCTGTCCGAAAACGGCAACATGAGGATGCGTAATATTGAAAAGTTTTGCCACGACGGTAGCAACGCCGCGAAAATGGCCCGGGCGTGATTTCCCTTCAAGAAGCTCATCGAGCTTTGTAACATTTACAAAGGTAGCGTAGCCGGCAGGATACATTGCTTCGGCGTTCGGGGCAAAGAGATAGTCCGAACCTGCCTCTGATGCAAGTGTGAAATCACGTTCAAAACTACGGGGATACCTCTCGAAATCCTCTGACGGGCCGAACTGGGTGGGATTAACAAATAATGTTGTAATCACGGTGCCGGCAAACTGCCTGGCAGCACGAATAAGCGTCAGATGGCCTTCATGAAGATATCCCATGGTGGGGACAACACCTATCGTTCCGCCTGTGGCTCGAATGCCGTCGGTGACGTGTTGCATCTGCACTATATCATTCACAAGCGTTGCCACGAGGGCCTACAAGATCTGCTTGCCGAATGCGGACTGCACCAGCTCGACTGCAAATTCTGCCGACGAATTGTGCTCGTCAAGAATGGGATTCACTTCGACGATCTCAAGAGAGGTCATCACTTTGGAGTCGTAGATGAATTCCATAATCAAATGCGCTTCACGGTAATCGAATCCCCCCTTCACAGGCGTACCGACTCCGGGTGCAACTGTGGGGTCAACGGCGTCAAGGTCAAAACTCACATGCACATAATCTGTCCCATCGCTGACACGGGCCAGCGCTTTCTTCATTATCCTGTGAATTCCCTGGCGGTCAATATCCGGCATGGTAAAGACATTGACACCGGTTTGTTTGAGATGCTTCTTTTCACCATCGTCAAGGCTGCGAATACCGACGAGCGCGACATTGACAGGGTCAATCTTCTTGTAACTTCCACCAACATTGGCAAGATCCTTGGGGCCTAAGCCCAGAACAGCTGCGAGTGGCATACCGTGAATATTCCCCGTAGGTGATGTTGCCGGAGTATTGATATCCCCATGCGCATCAATCCAGAGAAGGCCCAACTTCTTCCTTTTTCTTTTGCAGAATGCAGCAATACCGGAAATGGTGCCGACAGCTATTGAATGGTCTCCTCCGAGCACAAGCGGAAAATGTCCGCGCATCATGAACTTCTCTACTTTTCCGCTCAACACCTTCGACGCGCGCGCAATTTCCTTCAGATACCGGGCTTTCATTTCGCCGACGCGGATCTCTTCCATGTTCTTGATATCAAGATCGCCGTCATCAACAACACGATTGCCGAGCTCGCGCAACCGCTCATTCAGCCCTGCAATACGGATGGCGGAAGGGCCCATGTCAACACCGCGACGGCCCGAACCAAGGTCCATGGGAACACCGAGAACATTAATAATCATAGTTTCAGGCCCGTAACATACTGAGGATTTGGGTGATTGTGGTTTTCAACTCTTTACGGTGCACAACAACGTCAACGAAGCCATGTTCGAGTAAAAACTCTGAGCGTTGGAATCCCGGCGGAAGGTCTTTGCCGATGGTTTGTTTGATGACGCGCGGGCCGGCAAAGCCTATCAATGCGCCCGGCTCGGCAATGTTCACATCGCCAAGCATGGCATAGCTTGCCGTTACTCCGCCGGTGGTGGGATCGGTCAACAGGGAAATATACGGGATGCGAGCATCAGCGAGCCGCGCAAGCTTGGCGCTCGTCTTTGCCATCTGCATAAGCGAGAGGGCGCCTTCCATCATACGGGCACCACCGCTTGAGGAAAGAATAATCAACGGTGTCCTGCTTTTCCATGCACGATCAATGGCTCTTCCGGTTTTCTCGCCCACAACAGAACCCATGCTGCCGCCGATGAAGGAAAAATCCATAGCTGCGAGAACCACCGGATTTTTGTTCATGGTCCCGGTTCCCCAGCGGGCTGCGTCATATAACCCTGACTTCTTGATTGCTTCAGGAATTCTATCCTTGTAGCGCTTTGTATCAACAAAATGGAGAGGATCCACCGAACGCATTTTGCGGTCGTATTCCTTGAAAGAGTCTTCGTCAAGCAAAAGCGATATGTATTCTTTGCTGCCAATACGGAAGTGTGCATTGCATTTTGTGCAGGTCCACAGGCTTTGCTCAAGCTCCATTTTGTGAATGATCTCACCGCACTGTTCGCACTTCGTCCACATCCCATCCGGAAGCTCCTTCTTCTGGGTTTCTGTGGCAATATTCTCTTTGACTCGTTTGAACCAGGCCATCATCGCACCTCAAAGAATTCTTTGATGTAGTAAGGCTCTGCAGTTACCGGGTCGGCGCAGTCATTACGTTGAAGCATCTGCAAACCCAACAGGACAACCGATGCGGAACTACATGTATTTATTTCATCCGGAACTGTAGTGTACATTGCTTCCAGTCCGAGGGCCGAGGCCGCCTGTATCAACTTTCTGTTCCCGTCGCCAATCAACAAGACGGGTTTTGAACCAATCTCACCAACTACTTCGGCTACGTGCATCGCACGGGGCCCTTTCTCAGCAGACAACCTACCTTCTTCAACTTGAAACAACTGGCAATATACTTCATCCCTTCTTGCATCAAGCGCTGCCAACACATCCGTTTGAATCAGAGTGTTTTTGTTCATCACAACGCGATAGGCCAACGCTTCAAGGGTAGGCACGGCAAGCAATTTCTTCCCTGTTGCAAATACCAGTCCTTTTGCAACACTCAGCCCGATTCTCAGTCCGGTAAATGAACCGGGGCCTGCCGATACCGCAATACCATCAATATCACCAAGATTGATCCCACTATCAGCAATGGCCTCGTGAACGAGAGATAGTATACTTTCCGAATGGATATTGCGCCCTTCTTTTTCGGATTTCGCGACGATCTCTCCATCACGGCATATGGCAACACCGCAAACAGTCGTGGAAGTTTCAATCCCCAGAACCATCATCCCCGGTAACCTTCCGCAATGGAGGCCGGAGTGACTTCTTCAATACTGATCTGCCTGTCCTCCATTGCATCGCCATGTTGAATCCTGACCATGCGGTAACGTTCCGGCAACAGGTCAAGTATTTTTTCCGCCCATTCGATCAGGCAGATTCTGGATCCGTCAAAATACTCCTCGAGCCCAAGAGCGATGATTTCCTGTTTGGAAGACAGGCGATACAGGTCCACATGAACGACTGCAACACTGGCGCTGTTGTATTCATGAATCAATGTATACGTGGGGCTTGCGACGTTATTTTTCACTCCAAGCCCATCACAAACGCCCGCGATAAATTGTGTTTTACCGGCGCCAAGATCCCCGGATACTGCCACGACATCTCCGGGAAGCAGAGATTTTGCAAATGTTTTT
>CAZWIN010000256.1:0-4668 GCA_964633855.1 uncultured Chitinophagales bacterium | reverse complement strand
GATGCAATTCAAAAACTTAATCTGTTTCCGGTCACCGCGCAAATTATTGCCATTGGGATGATTAACCCTGATTCAAATCAGGGGAAGGTCTTCTATCAGGCACCCAATCATGAGCCAACTGTATCCGATGATGGGCTGGTTGAATTTGTGCCAGGCACAGAAAAAGAACTCCTTGAGCATTTCTGGACAACAATTGCACGCTACGGTCAATTCATTACATTCAACGGCCGCACATTTGATTGTCCGTTTCTTATGCTCCGCTCAGCAGTGCTTGGCATAAAACCCTCACGGAATCTTCTCCCCTACCGATACAGCCAGAATGAATCATGCGACCTGATGGAACAGCTGACATTCTATGGGGCGTTTAGAAAATTCAGCCTTGATTTTTACTGCAAAGGGTTTGGCATTAAGAGCCCGAAAAGCGAAGGAATCACAGGTCTTGATTTAGGCCCACTTTTCCACGAAGGACGTTACAAGGAAATAGCAGAATACTGTCTCGGAGATGTCAAAGCAACGGCGCAATTATTCCACCGCTGGCACCAATTTTTGTCTTTTGAGAAATGACTGGCTGCACCATTCGTCCGGCTCTGCCTTCCGATCTTCCCGCCATAAAGCAAATACTTGAGTCCGAAGGCCTCCCCTATCTTGGCGTTCCCGAGCATATAGCAACTTTCTTTGTCGCCGAACAACAGAACATCATCATTGGATCCATCGGCCTCGAGGTTTACGGTGAGACGGCATTACTCAGATCTGCCGTCGTTGTGCGGCCGGAACAAAAGAAAGGTATCGGGAAGGCAATGTATTCAACAATCATTGAGTTCGCCAAGTCAAAGCAAATCACTCGGCTGGTCTTATTGACCACTACAGCTGAAATTTATTTTCGCAAGAAGGGGTTCGCCTCAATTCCTCAATCGTCTGTTCAAGGGGCAATAACATCTTCTGCAGAATTTTCGGGTGCATGCCCTTCACATGCCGTTTGCATGGAAAAGATATTATAACCTCGGCTGGACAGAAACAAAAGAGCCAGACACGTTGTCCGGCTCTTTTTATTTTTACCTGAATATACTTACTTGCGGGGAATCCTGGGCCAACGTTTTGCTATTTCGTGGTAAATCATTGCAGCAGCACTGAGCTTCAGAACGTCCCACCAGGAAAAAATAAGAAAGCCTGACGTGAATGCCGTCTGCCAATCATGAATAGTGGTGACCTGAAGTTGCAAAGTTCCAAATGCAAAAATAATCACTAATCCCGCAAACATCGAGACATACGACCACAATAGAGACCGTCTGTATTGAATAAGGAGTCCAACCACTGTCGCAGCAACTGGAAAAGCGAGGAGGTAACCACCTGTCGGTCCGAGCAAGCGGGTAATACCAAAACCTGCTGAAGAAAAAACCGGCACACCCAATACACCAGCCGCAAGATATGCCGCCTGACTTAATGCCCCGTTTCGCCAACCCAGCAATGCGCCAGACAACAAAACAAAAAGCGTTTGCATTGTATAAGGCACAGGAACATGCGGTATTTCTATCTGAGCACCAACCCCCGTCAGGGCGGCAAAGGTCAACACCCAAAAAACCTGGCTGACAAGACCGTCTGTTGTATAATCAAACCTCTTTGTTAAAGACCGGCTGCCGGTTGAATTCATCAAATTTTCCTCCAAGAGGCTTGCAAAAAATCAGGTGTATTACTTTAGCGGTGCGTAAAAGTAGTGAAAGCAGGCGTAAAAATCAAACACTACCCCTTACCTCAGCGGTTACATTTCGTATCTTGAATTTGCACTTTGTTTTGTCTATCATATTTTCACTTCCTGTTCCCCACCCCTTGAATTTCCGGAGAAGAAGATGCGCTTATATAGAGTATTCATAATCGCCTGTTCATTCATTTGCCTTGCGGCAAATGCGCAAAACAACCACACCTCTTTGATCTCCGTATTTACTTCCGATAAAGCGGTATTACAAACACTGCAATCACTCGGCCTTGATTTGCAGGAAACAACAGGAAAGCCCGGTTCGTGGCTGGAATTGCCCGCCTCACAAATTGACCTGAACAGAATCAGGGCTTCAGGGATCAGCTACCGTGTCCTACAGGAGAATATGGAGGAAGCATACACGGCATCGCTGCAAGGGGTTCACTCGTACGATGCGCTCGGCTTCGGCCAAGGAAGCATGGGAGGACACTACACATTTTCCGAGATAGGACGCCAGCTCGATTCGCTTAAACTTCTCTTTCCGAACTTAATTACGACAAAACACGTGATCGGAACTTCTTATGCCGGGCGCCCTATATGGGCCGTAAAGATTTCCGACAATCCTGATGCCCAAGAAAGTGAACCCGAGGTTCTCTATACGGCGCTCACCCATGCACGTGAACCCGGGGGCATGATGAGCATAGTATACTACATGTGGTATCTTCTGCAAAACTATGGGACAAATGCAGAGGCCACGTATCTGGTTGATAATCGCCAGCTCTGGTTTGTTCCTTGTGTCAATCCTGACGGATACGAATACAACCGGAAGTTTTATCCCGCCGGCGGGGGGATGCGGCGCAAGAACATTCGCGGTGTTGATACAACCGTCTATAATCCTTCCTCCTTTGGAATTGATCTGAATAGAAACTTCGGCACTCATGCGATGTGGAACAGTCCCTACGGCGGATCAAGCGACAACACATCGGATGACACGTATCGCGGTGCCTTGGAATGGTCGGAACCGGAGACTGCCACACTTAGAGATTTTGCATACGCGCATCAGATCAAGGCCGCTCTGAATTATCATACCTATGGGAATTACCTTATCTATCCATGGGGATACCAGCCATTGGAAACAGCAGACTCCGTCGTTTTCCATGAGTATGCAGAAGATATGACACGGGAGAACGGTTATCTTCCAGGAAGACCAACCGAAACTGTAGGATACACAGTCCGTGGTGTCTCCGATGATTTTTTCTATGGAGACCCTGCAAAGCCAAAGGCTTTTTCAATGACGCCGGAAGTCGGCGACCGATTCTGGGCATTGCCACAGGATATTCTCCGATTCGCAATGGAGAATCTCTATCCTAATCTCTACCTCGCTCGCATGGCAGGTGGATTCGCTGCTCTCAAATCATACAGCGTTGCCGATAACAACGGCGACGGCTTCCTCAATCGTGGAGAGACGTTCACATTAAACACCGTCATCAGTAACAAGGGCTTGGGCGATGCAGATAATGTCACTCTGGAATGCAGCTCCTTGACACCCTATATCCAGATACTCACCACATCACATGCCATTGGAACCCTTGCAAGCCGCTCGGAATTAACAGTACCAATCAATGCGCAGGTAGCAGCACATGCCACAACCGGTATCCCGACAAAGATTCTGCTCACCACCACAGACGGATTGGGATTCAGTCAGCGCGATACCATAACATTGATGCTGGGACAGCCATCCATTCTTTTGGCCGACAGTGCAACAACACTTGCAAATTGGACTGTTCAAATACCATGGGGATTGACAACTACCAATCATACTCCTCCACAATCATTCACCGATAGCCCGACAGGAGAGTATCAATCCAATGCGGATGTTTCCATCAGAACGACCAATGCCATCAGTCTTGCAAGTGGCTCTACACCAAAACTAACATTCTGGACCCGCTGGGATCTGGAGGATACCTGGGATTTCGGTCGCGTTGAAGTATCAATAAATAACGGAGCTTCGTGGAAATCTCTTCGCGGAAGATATACCCATCTTGGCTCAGGGAATGCTCCCTCACAACCTGATACCGCCTATGGCCTTGATGGTACACAACTTGCCTGGGTTGAAGAATCGATGGACCTTTCTGAATACGCCGGACAATCCATTCGCGTACGCTTCCGTCTTACAAGCGATATATCGATTGAAGAAGACGGGTGGTATGTAGATGATATCCACATCCTTGTCTATACTCCGAATTACGACACGTCTGTAACGGTTTCACCGGACTCCATCATTTTGGACGGTATCTCAGGCACACGCATTGATCAAGTACTGACGATCTACAATAACACTGACAGCGCCCTTGTCTTTGCAATTACCGAATCCACTATGACATCAACACCTGATGGACCACCCATCGCATCAGGCTTGCTTGACTTCGGCCCCTACATCTCCAAATTGAAACGTTCACGATTGTCGCAACCCGCCCCCGCGCTGGTATTGGATCCATTGGCTTTTGTCACTTGCGTGACTGATACAAGAGGTGATAATTTCTTCTCGGGCGCGGACGTTCTTGAATTGCTCTACCAGAAGCGGACAACATTCTTAGGGCCCGTACTTGACCTTCGTGTCAGGGTACTCAATCCGGATTCAAATCTCGCAGGCTTTATTTCAATAGATTCCGACCAAGATTTTGGGACGGGCATTTGGCCGACGCCATGGCAACTTGGACCGAGAGCGCGTGACCTTGGCTCCGAGTTTGAAGTGTTGGTTGATGCCAGCGGCCTGATCGGCGATTCACTCGGTCTTGGCAGCATACCTGTTGCAGTCATTTTCCGTACCGTAGATACCTCTCTCGTGTACATTCCAATTGTCCCATCAATTACGCATGATAGTGTCATGACATTAACTGTCAGCGGTATTCCATTGGGTGCCTTGGGACTCAACGATCCTGATCAAAATCTGAATATCGGCGCAGTGTTTGCGCGGC
>CAZWIN010000255.1:0-4677 GCA_964633855.1 uncultured Chitinophagales bacterium | reverse complement strand
ATGAAGAAGGCCAATAGCAGCAAAAGGAAATTGTCCGCTTCACAAGGTGAAGAGTTGCTCAAAACATTGAAAACCCGTTTTGAGAGGAACATGAACCGACATAAGGGAATTGAGTGGCCTGAAGTGGAGACAAAGCTGAAAGCCAATACCGCGAAACTGTTGCCGCTTAATGAAATGGAAAGTACCGGTGGTGAACCGGATGTTGTTGGCTATGATAAGAAGACGGGCGAATTCATTTTCTGTGATTGCTCGGCGGAGAGTCCCGCGGGCCGCAGAAGTGTTTGCTACGATGATGAAGCACTGGAATCAAGGAAAGAGTTCAAGCCAAAAAACAGCGCCATGCGCATGGCGGATGACATGGGAATTGAGATGTTATCGGAAGAGGAGTACCGGGAGTTACAGAAGCTTGGGAAGTTTGATTTGAAGACATCGAGTTGGGTCAGAACGCCTTCTGCAATAAGAAAACTCGGCGGCGCTGTCTTTTGCGACCGCCGCTACGAGACAATCTTTGTGTATCACAACGGCGCAGAATCGTACTATGCTGCCCGGGGGTTTCGCGGATCGCTGAGAGTCTGACTTCAACGTTGATATGGAACGCATCTTCTTAGTATTCTTTTTTGGGTTCAATACCCCGATGCTTGTGTCGTCATTCCCTGCTCTCAAACAATCCAAAAGTGAAAGGGAGATGGATGGTTTTCAGATTACTGATCCTTGTAGTGCTCCTTTCCATTAATGAAGTACTCGCTCATCCCGGTTCAGGTATTGTGGTGGACCGGCAGGGGAACGTCTATTTTGTTGACACAGGTTCAGGTGTCTGGAAAATTGACTCTACAGGAAAACTGGCCAAGCTTTCAGGCCCGGCGTATCATTGGATGGCAATTGATATTGACGGACGATTGGCAAATGCCACGCTGCCGTATTTCTCCTCGGACGTTGCGACTGTTGTTCGTGTGGGCACCAACCCGACTCTTCTTCTTTCGAGTGATTTTCCTCTGGTGGTCGGGCCCGATGGCAGTTTGTATTATCCGTGGGCTCAGTCCCGTGAGCGTGTGGACATCTTTCGCCTTTCACCTTCCGGTAAAACAACAGTTTTCAAGGCACTCCCTTCAGCAAGATCAGAGGGCGGAGAGATGCGCTGGCGAAACGGTATTGCTGTCTCGGCTGATGGTTCAATATATTATTCGGAAGACAGGGCGATACGGAGGATAACTCAGCAGGGTGAAGTCACCACAGTTGCGAGCAATATCAGCGTATCGGGCTGTGGCCCGGTTACAGGTGTGGACCCTGAATTGGGTGCATACTGTCGCGGGCTTGCAGTGGATACAGCAGGAACAGTGTATGTTGCCGCCACCGGCTGTAGGGCAGTCTTCAAGGTAACACCTGACAAGAAGGTAACCACTGTTTTGCAGGCATCAAGTCCGTGGTCACCTACTTCTGTAGCAGTTTCAGGAAAAGATTTGTACGTGCTTGAGTATCTTCACACCGCCGGCGATAACAGACGCGAGTGGCTGCCGAGAGTAAGGAAGGTTTCCTCCGGGGGCACAGTGACTACGATTGCAACGATAGAGCGTTGATGATTACGCAGGAGAAAAGCCGGGGGGAGTAATTGAAGTGAAGTGTCCTTTTTGTTGCAGCACCGCTGAAGCTGCAACGGCCTGAGCCTCTGAAGAAAACAGTCCGAACACCGAGGAGCCGCTGCCGGACATGAGTGCGAACACCGCTCCGTTGTTCAGCATCATCCCTTTCACATTCCCGATCTCCGGAAATTGCCCGAAGACTACCGCCTCAAAATCATTTCGCAGAGATTCAAGACGCCTCGGGTTGTTCATCCCTTCCGAAACAATACTCTTCAAGTCAAGTTGTTGTGATGCTCCTGCCGGCTTAAAGTTGGTGTACGCCCACGCTGTCGATACGTGAATGTTGGGATTGCAAAGAAGTATGAAGTATGGGATGTGAAGAGGGAAGTATTCGAGAATCTCACCGCGTCCGGTTCCCAGCGCAGAGCCCGGCGTGAGAAAGTAGGGCACATCAGAACCAAGCTCGAGGGCAATGGCGTGCAACTCCCGTCCATCAATCTGCTTTCCCCAGAATTGTGGGAGGTTGTTTAATACCACGGCGGCATCTGAACTCCCGCCGCCAAGCCCCGCGCCGACCGGAATGTTCTTCCGCACACTAATCCGGACCCCGTCAAGTACACCGAAATGCTTCTGCAGGAGCACTGCCGCCTTATGGCAGATATTGGACTCATCGCCGGGAGCGGCGCTGGACGTGCTTTCCACCTGAATTGAAGAGGCAGGTGTAAACTGAAGCTCATCGTAGAGGCCTATGCGATGGAAGATAGTGGAGATATTGTGGTAGCCATCCGGACGTTTTCCAAGAATTTGCAGTCCGAGATTAATCTTGGCGTATGCGCGCAGGTTGAGCAAATCAGAACACGGAGTAATGGAGTGATGGAATAATGGATTGTTGGGTAAAGAATACGATTTTTTGTGTTGAGATGGTAGTTCGCGATGGGCATACAACTCAGGCAGTACCGTCTGTTTGTTGCTCATGAATCATTGTTTTCGTATCATAACCCGTCCAATTTAAAGGTATTATCAAATTATCTACTACTGCAGCTGGACAAACCTCCTCATGGCATTGAATGCTCCCATGCCGGATACTTCCCGACTCCCGGAAACCGTTTGATGATTACCATCGGAAAAATTTCTATCGGTGGCAGGAACCCGCTTGTACTGTTTGCCGGGCCATGTGTTGTGGAAAGCAGGGAACTGATTCTCAGGACTGCCGAGCGGGTCAAAAGCGATGCACAGAAGTATGGCGTGCCCGTTGTTTTCAAATCGTCCTACAAAAAAGCAAACCGGACCAGCGGCAAATCGTTTACCGGACATGCGCACCGGCAAGTCCGGTGTGGAACTCGGCATGGAGGAGGAGCTAAAGATTCTCGCCGAGGTGAAACGGGAATTCGGGCTTCCCATCATTACCGATATTCACACTGAACAGGAGGCGTCCCCTGCCGCCGAAGTTGCAGATGTGTTGCAGATACCGGCGTTTCTTTCGAGACAAACAGAACTTCTTCATGCCGCAGGCAAGACGGGAAGAGTAGTGAACATCAAAAAGGGACAGTTTCTCGCTCCGGAAGACATGAAGCATGCCGCTGAAAAGGTGAAGGAATCAGGAAATAATAAAATACTGCTGACGGAGCGCGGAACGACATTCGGCTACCATAACCTTGTGGTGGATATGAGATCGCTGAAGATTATGAGTGATCTCGGTTATCCTGTCGTGTTTGATGCGACTCACTCGGTTCAGCTTCCCGCCGGAGACAATACGGGAGGAAATACATCGGGGCAGCCGCAATTCATCTTCCCGCTTGCAAGGGCGGGTGTGGCTGTCGGATGCGCTGGCTTGTTTGTGGAAGTCCATCCGAACCCGCAGGCGGCGTTGAGCGATGCCGCAAGCCAGCTGAAGCTCGACCTTCTGGATTCGTTGCTCGGGCAGGTAACGGCAATTGACCGTGTGGTGAAACAACTGCAATGATGCCTTCTGCAAAGAACGTTATGACAGCAAACCCAGGAGATGTTTTATACCCGAGGCCGATTCAGGAGAAGGAACGCGATATGCTCGAATCGGTGTTGCCGATAGAGCGTCCGGGTTACCGTACCTATCGGGAGTTGCTTGCACAGATGGTGGTGCTCGGAGAAGGAAGGCGGGGAAGCGGCAACCTGGTGCTGGGGTTTGCAGGGGACACTCCCGATATCACCTCTCCGCTGGGAGCGGTTGTTGCATATGGAATGGTTGAAGGGACACGGGATACTTTCTCCATAACTGTGCGGGAATATCTCGGGAAGCAGATTGATGTGGAGATTGTTTCCTCAGGAGGAGAAGGGATTCCGGAGCACTTTGAAGAGAAACGCCGCTGGACGTATTCACACTGGCAGCCGGGAATGGCCTCGCCTGCATCTGGGGCGGCAGTACGCGAAGTGAGGGTTGACGGAAACATCGTGCTTGCTTGCGCAAAGGGAGATAAAAGAATCTGGGTGTATGACGGCCAGTCAGGTATTGTCCATCTTATTCCCATTACCAATTTCTACAATGAGTTGATGTTGTTGAAGAATATCCGTGACCCGAAGATCGCTTTACGTCCGACAAAGTTCTTTGACGATCTCGATACATATTCCGACGATGAGCTACGCATGACGTTTATGAACTATAATAAGCTGCGTCCGAAAGTGAGCGTGGCCATGCCTGTGGAAGTGCAGCATAATGGTGTATGGAAGTTGTTCTTTCAGCGATTGCTCGGGAAGACACGATAGAATGGACCATCAGGAAGTTATACGTAAAGGAAAAGAAGTCATCAGCATCGAGGCGCGTGCCGTCGCAGGTCTTGGCGAAAGGATTGACGAGAACTTTGCACGTGCCGTAGAACTGCTTTTGAATTGCAAAGGTCGGGTAATAGTAACCGGAGTAGGGAAGTCGGGTATCATAGCACGGAAGGTTGTCGCGACTTTCAATTCAACGGGAACGCCCGCAGTTTTCCTGCATCCATCAGATGCAGTCCATGGTGATCTGGGTATGGTGCGGGGTGAGGATGTGGTGATGTGTCTTTCAAAGAGTGGCGATACGGCCGAGTTGCAGCAGCTTCTCCCGATGTTCAAGCGGATCGGCGTGCCATTG
>CAZWIN010000254.1:0-4682 GCA_964633855.1 uncultured Chitinophagales bacterium | reverse complement strand
AACGGGGGTATTCCTCCGTGCGCAGGAAGGCAAGCTAATGGAAGTGGTTGATGGGGACTTGGTGAGAGTCGGGCGTCAGTTTCTGTTGTTCAAAGTGAGGGGTGATGATGCCTCCTTCACTCAATATAGCGCCGGCGGTGAACAGGTAAACTGGTATCCGCTCTCTGAAAAAACGATGGTGCTCGGAAGGGAAGCTCCGGATATTACGCTTGATCCCAACGACATGGCAATGTCAAGACGCCATCTTTCTGTTGTCGCAAAAGATGGTAAGGTCAGTGTCAAGGATCTCAAGAGTTTAAACGGAACCTATCTCAAAGTAAGGGATGCGCTCCAGCTTCACCCCGGAGATCAGTTCAGGTTGGGGCGGCAGAATTTCATGCTGAACCTTCTCCAGGAAAAACCGCCGGAGAAAGTTCGTGTCAGTACCCGTATCTCCAAACCGCCGGTGTCGAAACCTCAGGTTGCTCCACCGCCCGTTTCTGCTCCGGCCGGAGGTATGACTGTTACATTCAAGAATACAGGCAAATCGGCCGGCTTTGAAAAAGGCCAGTCAATTTGTGATATCGCGGATAAGAACGGAGTGAAGATTGTTGCCGAATGTCATGCCGGAATTTGCGGCAGCGATCCGATACGAATCCTCTCCGGAGGAGAAAACCTGAATCCTCTCACAACGGAGGAAAAGGGAACACTCGAAGACATTTGTGGCCTGAAGCCGGGTGAGTGCCGTCTAGCATGTATGGCAAAACCCGCCGGGCCGGTAGAAGTGGAAATCATCAGTTAATGCAGCAAACCGAGTGAGCCAGCCGGCTCTCATACATTACGCGGGACTCTCCGACCAGGGGATGATACGTGCGGACAATCAGGATTCTTTCGGGAAATTTCCGGAGGAAAGCCTGGATTGTTCAGGCCCGAAAGGGCTCCTGTTTATTGTTGCCGACGGGATGGGGGGGCACAAGGGAGGAAAGCAGGCGAGTGAACTTGCCGTTGACACCGTACGTGAATTCTATTTTGAGGATGAGAACCCCGACATCGGTTTGTGCCTTGAGCGGGCTTTCAAAAAGGCAAACGATGCTATTCGTGCACAAAGCGCCGATGACCCTGAACTTACAAACATGGGGACCACATGCAGTGTGCTCGTATTGCGTAACGGTGGAGCTGCTGTTGCGCATATCGGTGACAGCCGTATTTATCGGATAACGAAAAATGCCATGGAGCAACTGACGAACGACCACTCCACTGTAGCAGAGATGGTTCGCCGGGGTATCATTACTAAAGAAGAAGCACTGGTGCATCCCGAGAGGTCCAGGTTATACAGGGCGCTGGGCGTGAGAGAAGATGTGGAAGTGGATGTTATTGATGGTATTAAGGTCGGAAGAAATGAATTTTTTCTGCTGTGTACCGACGGATTGTTGAATCACGTCCCGGAAGATGACATCAAAAAGACAGTGTTGCAGCATCATCCGGAAGAAGCAGTTACCCGGCTTGTCAGTATGGCGAATGAATCAGGCGGCACGGATAATATTACTGTGCAAATTGTACAGGTTAACCCGTCGGAATCATTCATGGCAAAATTGTTTGGAGCCGGTTGAGAGTTCCTGAGAGAGGATGATATCCTGTTCCATAAGATTATCATAATGACGTTGGGCATCTCCGATGAAGGAGGAGGGTTCATTTTTTATGAAAAGATAAAACAAAGGGCGCATGGATCTCCATCCACCTTCTCCGCTGGCTATAATGCAGGAAAAGACATATCTTCAATGTCAGTTCAATCATTGACCAGAGTTCATTGAATATGCGATTGCCCCGAAGTCAGTTTATCTCCCCCCAGCAGCCAGACTGCTGACCCCCCCATGGATCCCATGATCGGCAAAACCATAGATGACACCTATCAAATCACCAGCGTGCTCGGTGTTGGCGGTATGGGTGTGGTCTATAAAGCACGGGACGTGATGCTTGAGAAGGATGTTGCCATCAAAATGATGGATGTCCGTCTTGCCAATGACGCGGATTTTCTCAAGCGCTTTCAACAGGAAGCCAAGGCGCTTGCAAAGCTCCAGGACCCCAATACGGTTGCCATCTACACGCTGAAGAAAACCGATGTCGGGTTCTGTATTGTCATGGAGTTTGTTGACGGCTGCACCCTCGCCGATGTGCTCAAAGAGGCGGGCGTGTTGCCTTTGCAGCGGACGAAGCAGATATTCCGTCAAATCCTCAGGGCTTTTTCCTATGCTCACTCAAGAGGCATTGTCCATCGCGACATAAAGCCCAGCAATGTGATGCTGACAGCGGAAGATTTTGTCAAGATCACCGATTTCGGTCTGGCAAAGATACAACAACCCTCCGGTGCCACCCAGACCATGGGAACGGGCGGTACACTCTTTTATATGTCGCCCGAGCAGGTGCGGGGCCTCGCCAATGTTGATCTCCGTGGCGATATCTATTCACTTGGAATGACTCTCTACGAAGCCGTTACAGGAAGGCTCCCTTTTTCAGATACGGATTCTGATTTTGATATTCGTGAAGCGATTGTTCACGGAAAAATAAAATCCCCGGTGGATTTCAGGAAGGACCTGCCTGCCGACCTGGTGAAGGTCATCACAAAGGCGATTGACAAGGACCCTGAAAAGCGTTTCCAGAGCGCATCGGAAATGCTCGAAGCTCTCGACAAAGTTGTGGTTGGATCGGCAACGGACAGTCCGAATCGTGGCGGGAATAGCGGGTCGTCGCGGCGGACATCACCGGTCAACAAATCTACGATCATAGTTGCTGCTCTTGGTGTTGCCGGCGCTCTGTATAGTGGGTTATTCAAGGGCTCTGCTGATACAACATTGTCCGTAATATCGAATCCGCCGGATGTGGGAATTCTTTTTGGCGATAGTGTGATGGGAAATACTCCTCTTAATCAGGTCCGGCTGAACCCTGGCATAAGAAAAATACGTGCCACAAAGCAGGGATACATTCCACTTGACACAAACCTGTATCTCAAGGCAGGAGTGAGCAACGAAGTTGTCTTGACGTTGACCAAGGCGCCGCCGACTTCCATCTCATTGCGGTCGGAACCATCCAGTGCCCGGGTTGTTCTTAACGGCACAGTCATAGGCATTACTCCCCTGGAGAAGTACGCTGTTGCAGCGGGAATCTTCAAGCTGCGGCTGGAACACGATGCCTATCGCCCGAAGGAAGTCGATCTTGTTGTGTATGAAGGACAGGATACAAGTGTGAACGTACGAATGGAGGCAGCTCAAGCAACATCTCAACTTGTCCTGGGCGTTGTGCCTGCAGGGAGCATTACGGTGGACGGTAAAGCACAAAGTGCAGGTACGATCGGCGTAACAGCAGGCTCACATACGTTGGTTTTTACACATCCGCAGTATGGTTCCAAAACTATAACGGTGGATATACAGGAAGGACAGAGCAAACGATTCACCTGTTACTTCGAGGCATCCATCAGTGTGAATGCACAGCCGGTCTTTGGCTATATTTGGGTGGATGGAAAAAACACGGGGATTCAGACACCGGCAGAGTACACGTTACCACCGGGTAAACACAAAGTGACTGTGAAGCGGAGCGGGTATCGGGCGGCAGAGGGGGAAAGAGAAGTGGATGTCACACCCGTGATGAGCAAGCGCGTTGTTGATATGGCATTCACTCTTGTTCCTAATTGAGAATATGTTCTGACACAAACGGAGGAAAACATTCTATGGATGCGACGGAACGGCATTTGGCGAGACTGACAGCAATGATTCTTTGTCTGCTTGTTCTGGTCTTTATGACAACAACAGCACAACAATCGGATCACGCCAGGCAACTGAAGGAGGCGAAAGCGCTTTATAACTCCGCGAAGTTTGACAAGGCGATTACAATACTGGCTTCGCTGGCAGAAGACAAGGCCCTGGATAACGCCCACAAGCGTGAAGTATTCATAAGCCTCGGCCGTGCGTACTTCGCCAAACGGCAGAAGGAAAAAGCAGAGTGGGCTCTGTCGCAACTCCTCGACCTTGAACCTCCGGTTGTGGAGCTTAATCCGGATGCGGAATGTCATGAGTTTATGACTATTTATTATGACGTGAGAAAAAAGAAAACCGGAGGCACATCCATAGAACAGGCAGATCCAGGAATCCAAACCATTGCGATTCTTGATTTCAAAAACAGATCTGTCTCTGAAGATGCCGAACGCTTCAACCCGATGGAAAAGGGGTTTCCGGAGTTGATGATCAGTCAATTGAAAGAGACCATCAGCCTGAAAGTGGTGGAGAGGGAGAGAATTCAATGGTTGATGGATGAAATCGGGATGGAAAATGATCCATCGAAGTTCGATGTGAACTCGGCAGTGCGTGTGGGAAAACTGCTCGGTGTGCAATCTGTTTTGTTGGGGAGCTTTATCAAGTTCAAGGATGAAATGCGTCTCCTCGCCCGCCTTGTGAAAACGGAAACGGGGGAGATTATTGCGACCGATCAGATCAGCGGCGATGCTGATGAATTTTTTGAGCTGGCCGAGAAGCTTGGTGTCAAGCTTGCCAAGAAAATAGATGTTGCCGTCAATGAAGCGCAGCTTGACAAAGGCACCCCGACAAAATCACTTGATGCGATGATGGCATACTCCGAGGGCTTGGTTCTCCTGGAAAAGGGAAGTTACACCCAGGCATACGAAAAATTCCAGCAGGCAATTACACTGGACCCGA
>CAZWIN010000253.1:0-4684 GCA_964633855.1 uncultured Chitinophagales bacterium | reverse complement strand
ATGGCCTGGCCGATATTCGTCAGCTTTATTTACAGAACCTGGCCAGCAGCAACCGCGACTTCCTTCTTGATGATGGCGGCATTACACAACCAAACGGTATAAGTAGCGGTGACGCTCTTGCCGGAGATGGTGTGTTTTCGATTCTGCTTCAACTGCCATCAACTGTACCACCGGACGAGTATCACTACATCCTCCAGGCATCAGATAGTTTTGCTGATACGAGCAACTCCGTCCCCTACACACTTGTGGTGCAATGATCATGATCAGGTTGGTTTTCGTATCAGCACTTCTTACTTCTGTTACGATCAACGTGTTCGCACAGATACCTTCCAGTTTCCGGAATGAAAACAACAATGCTTTTGCCATTCCATCCTCTACTCCTCCCAGTAATTCCCTCCCACATATTACACAGCAAGGAACCAGTCTTTGGGTTGGAAGCAGCAAAGGGCTGGCTTTGACAACAAATAGTGGTAGATCGTGGGAGAGCTTTAGAGGCGTACCGGAATTTACAACACTCGGCATCTTTGCGGTTGCAGTAAGAGACAATCATGTGTGGACTTCCGGTGGTTTTAACCAAGAGGTGAACGGACAGAGTATCCAGACAGGAGCCGGCTACACCTATTCGCTCAATGGAGGATCCAGTTGGTCTCATATTCCTCAAACCCTCGATGGGCGGGGAGACAGCCTAGTAACCTATGGAATTAATACCGTTGAATTCCTTCCAATTCTTGTTGATGAACAGAATGTCACTTTTGATATCGCCCTCTCCGATACGTTCGTCTGGATTGCAAGTTGGTCCAGTGGACTGCGTAAATCAAGCGATAACGGAACAACCTGGCAGCGCGTAGTTCTCCCTTCCGATAACAGAAGTTCAATTGCACCCACAGATACACTGGGAAGATATTTTGTTGATCCCAGGCTCGACAATAATTTCCTCGTCTTCTCGGTATTTGTCCAGAATGATACAACCATATGGGCTGGAACTGCTGGCGGCGTGAATAAATCCATTGATGGTGGAAGAAGTTGGCAGAAGTTTACTACGCTTAATCAATCATCATCGATTCTGGGGAATTGGGTGATTGCTATCGCTGGCCAACAAATGGATACAACCCATCGTTTGTGGATCACCAACTGGAAAGCGGACCTTGACCCGAATGAAGAATTCGGTGTCAGCTATTCTGATGACGGCGGAAGGATTTGGAGAACATCTCTGTATGGCATCCGTGCCTATGCTTTTGCTTTCAAGGATTCCATCACCTATGTGGCAACAGATGATGGCATTTACCGTACCGCCGATGGGGGACAGACGTGGAGGCAGTCCGGCACTATCATTGACCACGTTACGCATGAACGGGTCAGTTCCCGGACATTTTATTCTGTTGCGGTCATCGGGGATACAGTATATGCAGGTGGAACGGACGGATTCGTCAAAACCGTTGACAATTCCGACAACCAGTTTGGTGAAAGCTGGCAGGTATTGAGAACGTACCAGCCTGTCGGCTCCAACGGATCAACATACGCCTACCCGAACCCCTTCGCACCCGACGATGAATACGTACGCTTTCATTATGCTACGGGTGGGCAGGCCTCCACGGTAACAATTGAGATTTTTGATTTTGGGATGAACAGGGTTCGAACATTGATAAAGGACGCACAGCGAACCGGAAGTACTGAATATGATGAGATATGGAACGGCAGGGATGATAGCGGTACCCAAGTCGCCAACGGAGTGTACTTCTATCGTGTTACTGTTGGCAGTATTGACCCGGTGTGGGGCAAAGTGATGGTGCTCCAATGAACGTTAAACTCGTTACATTTGCGATGATGTTCTTGCTGACTCTCGACGCTAGCAGTCAAATTGGCGGAAAGGCCGGTGCGTTTTCCAGAATGGGATTTGGGGCAAGAGGAATGGGCATGGGGAACGCCCTCACTGCAGTAACCTCCGGCGACGTTGTCGCTTATAACAATCCTGCTGCTATACAGCTTTCAGAGTACAGGAATATCTCGGCAGCATTTGGTATTTTGACTCTGGACCGGAAATTGAACTTTATCAGTTACTCGCAACCATTAAGACCCTCAGCGGGTATTTCGGCCGGGCTCATTAATTCGGGTGTTAGCAAAATTGATGGCAGAGATTCCGACGGGGAGCCGACCGGACCCCTGCGTACTTCTGAAAATCAGTTCTTTTTTGCATTTGCAAATCAATTCAAAGCGGGCTTCAGCATCGGCATTAATATCAAATTGTACTATCATCATATCTACACAGATGTTTCAACCACAACAGTTGGAATTGATGCAGGATTGCTCGTGCCGATCAACGAAGACTTGACTGTCGGAGCAACAGTCCGGGATATCAACTCGCAGTATAAGTGGGATACCTCGGAGTTGTACGGCCAATCAGGCAACACAACAATTGATAACTTCCCACTCCTCTATACACTGGGGTCGGCGTATAGACTTCCGGACAGCCTGGGCCTGATTGCACTTGATGTTCAAGCAACCAATCAAAAAACGCTCATGGCCAGAATTGGAGCTGAAGTACCCCTAATTCCGGAATTGACCTTGAGAGCAGGTTTGGATAGAATTGATTTGAAGGAAAAGGGCAGCGGCATTCAGCCGACATTCGGATTTACACTGACACAAAATATTTTTGAGGGCTGGACACCATCTTTACATTACGCCTATGTTATTGAACCGTTCGCGTCTTCAGGAATGCATATCATCGCCTTATCAGTAAAGTTGTAGGAATCTATGACAATGAAACCCACATTTGCTCTACTCGCTCTTATTCTCTTTGGTTTGCTGGCACCCGATATTGCTCTCTGTCAGGCGGGAAAATCCGGAATGGCATTTCTCAAACTGGGTGTTTCCGGGCGCGGAGTTTCCATGGCAGACGCCATGTCGGCAACTGTGTACGGCGCTGCTGCAACGTACTACAATCCCGCCGGTATGCTTACTCTTTCAGAAGGCAGCAGCTCAACACAGCTGTTGCTTATGCACAAGGAATGGATACAAGATGCCCGAACAGAGTTTCTGGGGACAGCAACATTGTTAGACACCAGGACTGCCTTAGGCCTCTCGATAAATACAACAACCGTATCCGACATAGATATACGAACCGTTCCCGGCAGCGCGGTTGGGACTTTTTCTTCACGAGATTTCGCGTTGGGGCTTTCGTTTGCTTATAGTGTTTCAGAAGAATTCCGGGCGGGCATCACCGGCAAATTTCTTTTCCAGAAGATTCTGGTTGACCAGTCATCCGGATTCGCCTTTGACTTTGGTGCACAATATACGACTTCACTCGAAGGGCTTGTTCTTGGTGCAACTCTCGCAAACATTGGCAGTGTTAGTGAGCTTCGCAACGAAAGCCCAAAGCTCCCTCTCCTCTTAAGGATTGGCCCGGCGTATTCAATGGAACTGACTGACATTGCTTCATCCGCTACAGTTGCCGGCGATGTTGTCCATCTCTTCTCCTCAAACCAATCCACGGTAAATCTTGGCGGAGAATTTCTCTTCCGGAAACGTTTTGCGGGCCGGCTTGGTTACCAGTTCGGCTCCGAATCACGAGGCTTCAGTACAGGCGTGGGAGTAACAGAAGGTATCTTCATGTTTGACTACGCTTTTGCCCCTCTATCGTCAGACTTGGGAAAGTCCCATACATTTTCACTCGCACTTAATTTTTAGGCAATGAGCAAACGTCTATTGTACGCCTCTTACATTCTTCTCTGTTTCACACTGACGGGTTTTGGTGGAGAGAAAACAGGTTTACGCTGGCTCGGTTTGGAAGATGCCCTTGCAGAAGCCAGCAGCTCCAATAAGAAGATTCTGATTGATGTGTACACGGATTGGTGCGGGTGGTGTAAAACGATGGATAGGCAAACTTACTCCAATAGCAATGTCATGGCTCTGCTGAACAAGCACTATGTTCTTGTCAAGCTTGATGCAGAATCAACAGAAAGGGTCATGTACAAAGGCGAAGCATACACTAAAATAGAGTTTTCTGCAGCATTTGGTATTACCGGGTATCCAAGTACGATCTTTCTGAAGCCGGATGGAGAGGCGATAACGATCTACCCGGGCTTTGCCGATGCAGCCAAGTTTTCAAAAGTTCTCTCCTTCCTCGGGGAAGACCACTATCTTCACAAGACCTTCGAAGAGTTCCTCAACCCCCGATAAGGCAGCCGAACCTTCTCAGTTCGTGTGAAAAAGATAGCTACGCGGTCCCCTTCCTTCAGTAAATTTCACAGCAGGCATCGGCAAGTGAAACATGTTGAGCGTTTTCTGGAGCAGTAAAACATCCTCACTGGGTGCCGGAAACACTTCAAGATTCAGATCCAATCCGATAACGGCTTCACGTTTTGCAACATGATCATCAACACTGTAACCGAGGGCAACCTGCAAACAATCAGGCCAATAAGGCTCAACCGTTGACGGCAATAGCTCATTCACATTGAATGCAAGCCAATAAGTGTGCGCGTCATAATGCTCGGTAAACCTCGGGGGGAAAGCGTATCCCTCCTTTGGTACGTAACTCCATTTGATATTAAAATTCCTCAGAAAAGGATATTCTGCCTGAAGCATGCCGTATCCTATCCCTCCGGCATTGAAAATCAAATCTTGGTAGGAAAATCCGTACTCGCTCAGCCCATCACCGATTTCGACGGATAACGCAAAGAACCCTGCC
>CAZWIN010000252.1:0-4704 GCA_964633855.1 uncultured Chitinophagales bacterium | reverse complement strand
GCCATAGTAACAGCTGGCCTCCTGATTCTTGCGGGCCAGGGCACAACGCAACAGGGAGAAGTCCTCATGTTCAATTGCATGGTCACAGTGATGATGATCTCTGCGGTGTTCGAAGTCCCGTCACGGTGGTCATACAGAAACGGCGCAGTCTTTGGTTTGCTATGCTTTCTGGTTGGGTCACTTTTAGCAATGAGAGTTCCCGTCATCCTCAACATTCCTTTCATCATTGCCATTCTCGCTTATGTTATCAGTAAACCCTACCTGAGTCAGATCGGAGCGTTACCGTTTGACTTTACAGCGGGTACTCCGGAACAAAATCTTTACTATGCACAGAACCGGAGAGATCGGTACGCAGGTATTGCCGTGCCGTCGTTTGCTCTGCCCTTTCACGGGACGTGGAAGGTCACGCAAGCACACAGGGGTGAATTCACACACAAAAATGAATGGCAACACGCATGGGATTTTGAGATTGTTGATAGCGAAGGAAACTTCTCAAAGAATGGTTCTGCGAGCCTTGTTGATTATTATGCATATCGCCAGCCTGTATGTGCAGCATTGGATGGAGAGATTGCAAACATACAGGGCTACATTCAGGATAACCCTCCGGGGGCATTCAACTTCGGGCAAAATTGGGGCAACACTGTTATTGTCCGTCATACAGATGGAACATGTTCCGCATACTCACATTTGAGTTACCTTCCTGATACTATTTTCATTGGGAAATGGGTGTATAAAGGCGAGACCATCGGGTATTGCGGCAATAGCGGAAGAAGTGAGCGGCCACACTTGCATTTCCAGTTCCAATCCACAGCCCGTATCGGTGAAAAAACCATACCTGCCCCAATCAAGAAGTTTCTTATTCCCAACAGCAGTCGAAACATTCTTAAGATGTGTGATTATCCAAAGAATGGGGAGCTCGTTACCAATCCCGCACACTCGACGAGAATTGCCGAAGTGTTTCATTTCCCTTTCGGCAGAGAACTGACGGCCTCCGGTACTCTGAACGGCGAATCGAAAACAGAGCACTGGGTTTCCACGGTGGACTTCTCCAATCACACTTTCCTCTACTGCCACGAAACAAAAGCAGTTGCATATTTTTTTGTTGATGACGGTGTACTGTATTTTACAGACTATTTCGGTCCGAAGAATTCCCTATTGAATGCCTTCGCGTTGTCTGCTTCCAAGGTGGTGTACTCCGAACAACAGGGGTTGACGTATGATGACCGGCTCCAATTGAACAGAGCCGCTCCTTCAATCGCTAATGTTTTTGTGGATGTTGTTTCCCCGTTGATGACAATCAAGGAACTGACGGCACAGTACAACTTCGAACTGTCGCCTGACCGGACGATTACCATTGTAAGCACCATATATTCTGTATTGAAGATGGTCACGACACGACAACATCAGGTGGCACACCTGCAACTTTCACTCCCTTACGGCACACAATCCATCAGGGTCAATGGCAATATCAACAACTCATCTTATTCATTCATTATTTCATAGATCACCATGAACACTGCTTTTCTTGTCTTAGCCTTGCTTCTGTCCTCTTCTATTCTCAATGCGGGGCAGCCTTTTAATGATGTACAAATGAAAGCTATCGCGTTATCATTTACACATGAAGCGAATGGTGAGTACGACAAGGCACTTACCGTGTTATCAGGCGCTGGTATTCCGTCGGAGGATTATTTTCTGAATCTGCGGTCCGGCTGGCTCCTGTATAGGAAACAGGCTTACCAGGACGCGATCCGCTCTTATGCCACAGCTCTCAAAGCACAACCACGCTCAATTGAGGCGCTTGTCGGCATGCTCAACTGTTGTTTTGCGATCAAGGACAATGTGGAATTACACGCAAGAGCAGACGAATTACTGGCCATTGACCCCGCAAACTACAGCGCACATCGCTATCTGATTCTTTCTGACATTGAGCGGAAAGAGTACAGTAAAGCCGAGCTTCGTCTTGAAGAGGCTCTGGGTTTCTATCCGATTGATCTCGATCTCAACCTGTCACTCATCGCAATCTACACAAAGCAATCTCGCATCACCGATGCGCGCGGCATCCTGAACATGCTGGAAGCCATCTACGGAAGCCAGGACACCCGCTTATCCACTCTGCGAAAGACGCTGGAGTGACAACTACGCAAGGATGGTTCGTATTGGTGTTTATGGTAATTGTTGGAGCCAGTGCGGAGGCACAATTCAAGACAAGTGTGGTGGCGTATGTTGGGTATGGATATGAAAATGAAGATAACTATTTTCTTTCCACAGGTTGTGAGGGTTTTCTTGAAACAGACGGATTGTTCTACATTCCTTCATTCGGTTATGTTGACGCTACATATAATCAACGTCAAACAGGAGTCATGCCTCCCGGCGCACAACACTTTACTGAATCACACACTTCACGATTCAACCTTGGAAACAGGCTTGAGATATTTTTCCCCGATTGGAGTATGGCGTTTACACTCAATGGGATTATAGAACGGGTTTCCTATTCCACCGTTACACGGTTTCCACCTACCCCGCCTCCCTTCCCCCCATCAATGAACACTTCAACAGCAATAAACACCTCATTGTATCTGTTGCCCGGTGCCGAGTTTTCACTTTTCGAGGATGACGGTAAAGCAGGATGCGGTGCGCTGCTCATTTCCGACTTACAATCGGATAACAAGGTTCAGCTGTACGGCGTGTTGAGCACAAACCCTTTAAGGCGTTTTTCAGTGAAGGCATACGGAGGAGGGTTGCTTGATGGGAAATTTTTTGCCCTGGGAAAAACTACGGCTTCGTGGCGCATCTCAGTTGATGTTGAAGCCAAAGGCGCGGTATACTATTCCCGGCTCTCTTCAGTATATGACCTCGATAACCGGTTTCTTAATTTTTACAGGGAAAAGGATCAGTGGAGTTTCGGCGGATCAGTTGCATACGATTGCCGTACCGATATGCGTATCTTTTTTACCACGACGTACGAAACCAACGCACATTTCGATATGGTCAATGTCTCCGCCGGACTATACTATCACCCTTAGCAGTTCACACACTACGAATTGATCATCTGATCAAAAGCATTTCTTTTGCCGCTGCAAACTCCCGTGCAATCAACCGGCAAAAATAATAACCACTGCTCATATGGGTCGCATCAAGTACGGCTTCATGCAGACCGGAAGATTGTTCTTCATCCACAAGTACGGTAACTTTACGGCCAAGGGCATCATACACAATCAGTTTCACGTGCGTGCGCACCGGCAAATAGTAGGGGATTGTTGTTGATGGATTGAACGGATTCGGATAATTCTGCCGAAGAGAGAACTGCCCCGGCGTTTCTGGTTCCGGCTCCTTGATTCCCGTCGCTCCACTGACACCAATGGTGTAGGTTCCATCATAACCGCCCGTACCAGCATTAGGCACAACCTCCATGCGCAGGTATTGGGGATCAGCATTGTGGAAAATGTTGTCGCTGGCGTTTGTCGTGGGATTTGGTCCTCGTCCTGAATAGAGAGGAGTGGCATACACCGCATTATTCACATTATCGAAGAAGCAGAACTGGGAAGTGACATACGATGTGGAGTTCAAACGGACCTTGAAATGAATATGTGTAGCCCTCCCGGGGTACCAGCCGGGATAACTCGTGACGAAAGAGCATTGTCCGTTGCCATCCGTCATCTGCATCCCTCTCATAAAGTCCTGGTCCACCGTATTCCCGCCCGGTTGAGTGTACCCTGAATATAAACCATCCTTATCCGCATGCCATACATCCACCAGAACATTTGGCATAGGATTACAATCAATATCAATCACCGTGAAGACCATATTCAAAAGCAAGCCCGTGTGGAAAGTTCCTGTGTCAACATCTGTACGAATATCCTGCCGGACAAGGTTGGCATTAAAATAATACGGACCCTCTGTTGCAGATGGGGTCAGCCAACAAACTCCATCAGGATGGAGAACCGGAGTATCTGTTGGCGATCCGGGTTTACCGGATTTCCCAAGAGCACTTCCCAATGGAATAATCGAGCCGAGCCCGGCAACTCCGATACTTTTAAGGATATCTCTCCGGTTCACAATATACTCCTATCAAGTAGGATGATGGATGCACTTAATATATTACAAAGAACGGCACGTACCTCAACGTCCTTTCACATTCCGACACATGGAATTCATGAAAGATGCTTTACAATTGTTTCCTACTGATGCAGATTATTTTTTGTATTGCAGTACTTCCGGTATCCACTTTTTGATGTCGTTGATCCGTGTTTCATCGGAAGGATGCGTGCTCATAAACTCCGGCGGCGCCTGTCCCTGCTTGCCTGTGGCCATGCGCTGCCAGAACCCCACTGCGGTATTCGGATCGTATCCGGCTATAGTCATAAAGATGAGGCCAAGATGGTCGGCATCACTCTCCTGCGTGCGGCTGAATGGCAGCAGCGCGCCGTATTGGGCACCAACATTGAACGCCGTCATCCACAATGCGCGGGTTTGCTCCGGCTTGTTCTGCAGAGCAACATCAAGCGCCACAGCCCCGATTTGCGCAAGCATTCCCTGGCTCATACGCTCGCTGCCATGTTCGGCAACTGCGTGCGCAATTTCGTGCCCCATCACCACGGCAAGGCCTGATTCATCCTTAGTCACAGGCAGGATACCGGTGTATACCACAACTTTGCCGCCGGGCATGCACCACGCATTGATATCTTTACTCTCAACAACATTGAA
>CAZWIN010000251.1:0-4719 GCA_964633855.1 uncultured Chitinophagales bacterium | reverse complement strand
TTCCGGCCGCGTTGTTGCAACTGTTGCATATCCCGCGATGCCTCCGGGCGCACTCGCATCATGGATCGGGTATTTGATGTGGTAAATCTTCCCCTGCTGTTCGAAGTAGTTTACTTCATCATCACTGATTGCGGTGTGATCTTTCGGGCACCAGTTGACAATATACTTGCCGCGATAGATGAGCCCATCCTCGTACAAGCGGACAAACACTTCCTTGACTGCGTTGGAGAGCGTTTCATCCATGGTAAATTTCTCACGCTCCCAATCGCAGGATGAGCCGAGTGTGCGAAGCTGCCGGATGATAACGCCGCCATACTGTTTCTTCCATTCCCACACGCGCTCGACAAATTTCTCCCTGCCAAGGTCGTGTCGCGTCTTGCCTTCTTTCATCAGGGACTTCTCGACGACGTTTTGTGTCGCGATGCCTGCATGGTCTGTCCCCGGAATCCAGCATGCCTCATAGCCCATCATACGTTTGAATCGGACGAAGGCATCCTGCAACGTATTATTGAGGATGTGTCCCATATGAAGTACGCCGGTAACGTTCGGCGGCGGGATGACTATGGTGTAAGGTTTCTTTGCCGGATCGGGGGTCGAATGGAAAAGTCCTTTGTTTTCCCAGGTTGTGTACCACCGGCGTTCGACCTCAGCGGGTGAGTACACCTTTGATAATTCGGATCTTTCTGGTGCTTCAGACAAAACGAAGTACTCCGGTTGGAAATAAAAACACTCAGCAAAAAAAGAATACGACAGGCGTTAACGAACGGTAAACTTTCGTTCCACTTCGCTGGAATTACCCAGCCGGTCTTTGATGCGAATCGTTAAGTGGTGGGAGCCACGATCGAGAGGGCTGGTGACGTTGTGGAAGGCCCGGTGATGCTCGCCGTCAATTTCCGGCACTGCAATCACGCCGTCAATGTACATCTTTAACTGTTTATAATCAACGCCGGAACCGCTGTCGCCATAGCGGAAAGAAATCACGGGCCGGCCGCCGGAAGTCCGCGAGATATTCAAGCGTGAGATGCCGGGCGAACTGTGGTCCTCGTCCAGATATAATTCGCCGAGCGTTCTGGTGATCCGACCGGAGAGTATATTCTTCGGCGGATCGCCGGAGACATCAAGAAGCTCTTCACTTCCAAAGCCGTTGAAGAAAAGTCCCAGCCGGCGTGATGGTTGGCCCACCTTCATTGATGCAACAAACCCGGTATTGAGCACGCTGTTTTCCGGGATGAGGGAATATCCGCCTTGGGAATTTTTTTCCACTCTCATGAATATTGTCTTGAAGACGGAAGAAGGTTCATGCTTCAATACAAGCCGGCCTTCATCAATAGTGATTGTTCCCGATGCGCCGGCAACAATAGGGTACAGGTCAAACTCATCATTTGCCAAAGCCGGTTTGCCGTTGACTTCGGCCTGTGCAACAAGCCGTCGTGTTCCCTGGTAAGATTCCAGCGGGCGGAAACTTCCTGCATAATGGTCAATGTCAAGCGCGGTAAGTGTAACTGTCCGTTTGGTATTCCCTTCGTAAACGGACACGACAGGCGGCTCGGTGAATTCGCGGCTGGTGCGGGCAATAATCCGAACGAAGTCTTCCTCGAATTCGTGTTCAATTCTCATTGTACCGGCCGGGCCGTTCGGTTTTTGAAAGAAATGAAACACCGGACGGGATCGCGTTCCCCAAACATTCTCTGCCACCACTTTCACTACATCATACTTTCCTTCCGGAGCAGGCAGGGAGATGGTATTGTTATTCCGGGATGGATCAGGGTAGATTGTTTTGAGATTCCAATCTGAAGAAGAGTTCTTTTTGAAATACAGCAACACACGTTGAACAGAGCCCATCTCCTGAAAATTGATTTGGAATTCCTTCGATGCAGGTTCAAGAATGAAAGCGGGTGGATGATTAAATACAATGATGCCCGATACCGTCGAACTGTTGCCTGCAAAATCCGAAGTGACAATCCTGAACTCATGCTGTCCTTCAGAGAATCTGGTAGAATTCAAGATGCCTGAGCGGTCACCCTTCGGTGAATAAAATCCCAGTGTGTTGGGGGAGTTTACATACAGCCGCTCGAGGCGTCCCCGTCCCATAAGGTCCCATTCGTAGTAGAGAGCAATTTGATGCGCAGTGTTTGCAGGAGCGCGGTCGAGCTTTACCGAGTACAAGAGCGAGTCATCAATGAACAGCTCATGGCTGTACACACCATGCTTGAAGCCGGAGCCGTTGGAAAGGTCGCGTGCATCAATTGCGAACCCGCCTTCGCCGGTGAGTTGGATTTTCTCCCTGACGTGGTAATCGCCACTACGTGTTTTATACACACCGTAGACGTGAGGGTTTGATCCTCCTTGGACGGTTGAGTATTCTCCAAGCGGGGAGATGGCAATCCTCCTGATCATCGGCCTGATGTTGTCATTGACGGCAAGATTCGCTCCTGCCAGCGGGTTGACAAAATTCAATTGAGGATCCCGAATCTCAAAATGCAGATGCGGCGTGCCGACGCCCGTGTCTCCTGTGTATGCGATGAGATCTCCTTTGCGGACCGGGAATTCGTCGGGTGAGCAGTCAATCTCCACCGGGAAGCACTCATTGAGGCGCTGTTCGCGGGTGACCCGCGCATCCAGCTCGGCATTGAAATGCGCAAGATGCGCATAGGTGGAATAGAAGCCGTCATGATGCTTCACATACAGCATCTTGCCGTACCCCGTGGGCGACACCCGGATTTTTTCCACATAGCCATCGCGCATTGCATACACTTGATAACCGGTTGTACTTCCTGTCCCGATATCAACACCTCCATGGAAATGGGTACGGCGGAATTCCGCAAAGGATGAAGTCATCTTCTTTCCGCCATCCGTTGGCCAGATGTAGTCATTCAAGTCAGTGGTTGCGGTTACTGCTTCAGTTGGAGATGCATCTTTCGGGAGTTCGTCTTGCTGCATTGCCACACTAACAGGGAAGGATATCGCTAGCAATGGCAGAGCGAGAAGGAAGATGCTCTTTCGTGTCACCCCCCAATGAATCATCAGGAGATCAACCCAAGTTGCTGGAGGGAGGAGGGCATATCGGGACCCTGTTTGCGCTGTTCATCCTTGGCGATGATTTCGCGCGCAAGTGCAAGATATGCTGATGATCCCCGCGAGTTGACATCATACAGTACGGCCGGCTTGCCGTAAAAGCTGGCTTCGCTCAGAAGGGTGTTTTTAGGAATCACAACTTCACACAAAAATGATTTGTACTTTGCAAGCAACTCCCGACGGGTAATATCGGTCACTTTGGTATTCGGTTCGTGCATTGTGAGGAGGATACCTTCAACTTCAATGTTCTTGTTTGCGGCTTCCCTGATCCAATCAAGATACTTGAACAGTTTATCTACTGCGTCAAGGGCGAAGTGGCCCGCCTTAACAGGGATAAGCACGGAATCCGCAGCAGTCAGCGCGTTTGTGGATAAGCCGCGCAGAAACGGCGGGCAATCCAGAATAACATAATCGTAATCCTGTGCAACAGAGCGCAGGGCGCTTTTGAGCATGGATCGGTTATCTGAAAGCTTCATCAACCGCTCTTCCATTTGCAGCGATTGTACATTTGACGGAAGAAAGTCGAGATAGTCAAGGTCTGTTTTGTGAATTGCTCCGCTAATGTTTGTGATGAAGTTGAACACTTCATACAGACCGTAGCGAATATTGCCGAGAGTAAATCCTAGCGAGAGGCCAGCCGCACCAAATGTATCCATGTCGATAAGCAGCGTGCGCTTTTCTGCTACCGCAAAGCTCGCTGCCAGGTTGACTGCTGTCGTCGTCTTTCCGACGCCTCCTTTTGGAATCGCTATGGCGATTGTCTTTGCCATGATCAGTGCACGGATACCCGCAGAGTTCCGACAGACTCCAACTCAGCTTCCAGAACATCTCCGTGGTTTACTTTGCCAACACCTTCGGGTGTCCCTGTGAAAATCAAATCGCCGGGCTCCAGGGTGAAGATTGTCGAGAGGTACGATACCAGAAAGTCCGGTTGAAAAAGCATCTCGGAGGTATTTCCTTTCTGACGCATTTCGCCATTTACTTTGAGTGTGAGGGCAAGCTTTGTCGGAGTTGGGACTTCGTCTGTTCTTTTGAAGGAAGATACCGGCGCAGAGGTATCAAATCCTTTTGCGACTGACCAGGGAAGGCCTTTCTTTTTGGCCTCTGACTGCACATCCCGTAACGTCATGTCAAGACCGACGGCATACCCTCCGATATGGCCATAGGCTTCTCTTTGAGGAATGTTTTTCCCTGCTTTTGAAATCATCATAACCATTTCCACTTCATGATGAAGCTCTTTGGAAATGGCGGGCAATATGATCTCTTCGCCGTTCGTGATAATAGAAGTCGAAGGTTTTATGAATACCACTGGCTCTGAAGGTACCTCGCTTTTCATCTCTTTCGCGTGTTCGGCATAATTTCGCCCAAGGCAAAGGATTTTGCCGACAGTCAACCCCTTTTCCGATCCGTGGTAGAAAACCGTTTTCATATGCTATGGTTTTGTGGAAAACATCTCATGAATATACTTAGGTGATGAGATATTATCAATATGTTTTACAGTTATCTAAAAAAATCTGCGGGCTCATTATTCGCTTGCAATTGCAGTGGATAAAATTTAATTTTTGCCCTGTAATTCTAACCAGCTGAAAAGGAGTCAAGATTTGGGGGAAACCTAAGCCGAGGCAGGGGTAGATATCGCCCGTG
>CAZWIN010000250.1:0-4739 GCA_964633855.1 uncultured Chitinophagales bacterium | reverse complement strand
TGGCGACATTAATCTTGGCCGGAAAGTTGGCCAGGAAATTCTGAAGGGCGATACGCTGTATCCTTTTCGGAATGTGATGGAAGTATTTCGTCGGTTTGATATTGTTTTCGGGAACCTTGAGTGTACCCTCTCCGATCAAAAGGGGGAAACACAACATCCTAAGAATAATCTGATTTTTACAGGGCCGCCGGCTGGCGGAATGTCTCTGAAAAGAGGCGGGGTAACAATGGTTTCCACGGCAAACAACCACGCATTGGATTATGGATTGAGAGCGCATGCTGAAACGATTGAGAATCTTACGGCGGCGGGTGTGCTATTTGTCGGAACGTCGTTTGACACCTCAAACCTTTTTGAACCGCTGATTTTTTCCGAGAAGTCAATTCGATTCGCTTGGTTTGCATGTACAGATATCATGAACACTGAAAATAGCTTGTGGAAGAGGTTTGTTGCCTCCTCTGATACTGCAAAATTATTTCCTCAAATCCGGCGGTACCGCGATTCGGTTGATGTGCTTATCGTCAGCTATCATGGGGGAGAGGAATACACAGCAATGGCACAGACACGCACCGTGACCTTCGCAAAAGGTGCTATGCACGCGGGAGCTGATGTTTTTCTGGGCCATCACCCCCACGTTCCTCATGCCCTGGAGATGGTTGATGGAAAACCTGCCGCATACTCATTGGGAAATTTTGTTTTTTATCAACCGTTTGCCGAATGGACCCAAAAGAGTTTCGGATTGTCCATAACAATTACCAAGGGTATTGATGGCGTGCAATTTGGGGTTGAGTGCCTTCCCTTGATGACCGGATTCCAGCCATATTTCACATCTGATTCTACAGTTGTCTCGAGTGTGCTTGAACGGGTGATTGGATCACCAACGGAAACGGTGCATTTCCAATGATAAAGACTTCCATATTTGCGGCGGCTATGATACTGTTGCTCATCGGATGTTCCTCTTCCGAGCAGACTGCTGCTCCTACGGGTGACGAGCGGTTCGCGAGTGCGATGAAACTCTTTGAAGATGAAGATTATCTTGAAGCCATCGATGAGTTCACGGTCATCACTCTGCAGTATCAGGGCGGGGCGTTTGCTGATGACGCCCAGTTTTATCTTGGTGAATGCAGGTTCAAGAGAGGGGAGTATCTCCTTGCCGCATTTGAGTATCAGCAGTTCAAAAGAAGTTATCCGGCAAGTCCGCTGACGGCGGATGCGCAATTCAGGCTGGGAATGTGCTACTACGAGCTCTCGCCGCCCTCGAATCTTGAACAGCAATACACGCACAAGGCGATTGATGAGCTCCAGATGTTTGTCGAGTACAACCCTGCGCATCCCAAAGCAGTCGAGGCCGAAAACCTGATCAAAGAGCTGACGAACCGGCTCGCCCGGAAGTCCTTTGAAATTGCAAAACAATACATGATCCTCGAACAGTATCGATCCGCCATCTATTATTTTGACGATGTTCTTGAGAAGTACCACGATACCGAATATGCGCCGCAGGCATTCGTGGGAAAAATTGAAGCACTGATGGCAAGAAAAAGACATGCGGATGCCGAAATAGAGATCAAGAATTTTCTAACGAGGTTTCCCGATAGTGTTGTACGATCAAAACTCCTTGATCTTCAGAAGAGTATCGACAAGCACTTTGGCCGTCAATCGAGTGTCATAGGTAACGGATCTGAAACGGGGACCCACTCGCTCCTCCTCAACCGGTAACAAGCAAATGGAAACGAGATTTGTCAAGGATTCGCACGCATTAATGACGGAGTTGGTTCTTCCCAACGACACAAATCAATTGGGTGTTCTTCTCGGCGGACGGTTAATGCACTGGATTGACATTGTGGCAGCAATCAGTGCGCGGAGGCATTCCGGTTACGTGTGTGTGACCGCGTCTGTCGACAAGATCGAATTCCATCATCCCATCAGACTTGGCGAAGTGGTAACGCTCCGGGCCTGTGTGAATCGGGCATTTCGCACCTCAATGGAGGTTGGTGTTCGGGTCACGGCGGAGGGATTACGGCCGTTCTCACGGCAAACTGCCAATGAAGCGTTTCTGACATTTGTCGCTGTTGATGAACTTGGCCGCCCTGCACCTGTCCCGCCGATCGTTCCTGAAACGGAGGAAGAAAAAAAGAATTACGATGAAGCCCTCTCGAGGCGTGAGATTCGCTTGCAGCGCCCTCCCGCCCAATAACCACGTGGTCACTCGCATATTCGTGGTTCATCGAACTCCGTTACTGACCTTCCTTTTCTTTATTCTTGCCGTTGAGATATCGCTTGCCGGGAAGGATGGCTCCCGCCGGTCAAGTACGCTCATCGGTGCTTCTTCCGCGTTCGGTCCGGTTGCAGAAATGCCCCTGGCCGGTGGCCCGTTGGATATTACCGTTGTGAAGATCCAGCGTAACAAAGATGTGATCGCGGTTCTTCATCATTCCGGAACAAGCGTGGATTTTTATTCCGTGGACTCTGTCGGCAGGTTCAGGCAGTTCTCGTCAGTCCGGCTTTCAAGGCCGATGGAATACTGCTCTTCATGTGATATCAACGGTGACGGGCGTGAGGATTTTCTATTGCGCTCGTCCCGCCACCATGGCTCGATGTTTCTCGTCCGATCAGGAAATTCCTGGCGGGAATATGATATCCTGTTGCCTGAGAATACGCGTAACGTCGTTATTGCAGATGTCAACAATGACCGGCGGTTTGATATTCTGGCGTTTGGAAAATCCACGACCGGTCTGACAGTGATGTACGGAAAGCCGGATGGCAAATTCAAGGAACCACAACTTCTCCTGCCGGATATTTCTATAAGTGATCTTGTTGTCGCGGATTTGAATGATGATGAGATCGCCGATCTTGCTCTCGTGAATTGGCTGAGCGAAGAACTGATGGTGTTCTACGGCATCGGACGCGGAGTGTTTTCGGAACAGGTAACGGCCAGGATCGGGAATGATCCGGCATTGCTCGCCCTTCACCAAACGAGAAAGGAACGCACGTTCAGGATTGCGGTTACGCTGCCGTCCACCAGGGAAGTGATTGTGCTTGGAGGGAATGCTGCCGGAGAGTTTGTAACGCAGCAGCGTTTCAGCCTACCGCGCGCTCCGACCGGAGTAGCGTTCATTGATGGAAATGGCGATAACCGGAAAGACCTGGTTCTTACTTCTGATAGCGAAGTATATTTCTCGAGCGCGACTTCCGGTTCATCCTTCGGGAAATTGATATCGTATGGTATTGGTATTCTCTCAGGATGGGCAGTGGGGGATGTTGATGGCGACGGCGATCCCGATATTGTTGCTGGCGATGCATCGACCTCACGGCTCGTTGTTCTCGGAAGCATGGTAAAGCCAAATGAAAAATGGCCGGATGAGTATTCCACCGGAAGTCAACCCATGGGATTGGCCGCTGCAGATATTACCAACGACGGGTTTGTGGATATTTGTGTTGCGAACGCGCAATCATCCACCGTGTCACTCTTTGTCAATAAGGGAAATGGAAAATTGTGGAGCCACCAGCCGGTAGATGTTGGGGATTTCTGCAATGCGGTTCGTTTGGGTGCCTCAATGACCGGTGGGCCGATATCGCTCATTACAACCCATGCGCGCAAAAATCATATGGCTGTCACGGATCTTCAGCAGGACCTGACCTCCGGTGCTTCGATTAGTGTTCCTACCGGTCAGCAACCGCGGCTTGTATCCACAAACTCGATGCCCGACGGCCGACTCGAAATGCTGGTGCAATCCCGTGAAGCGAAGAACGCCGCCATCGGCATGTCCTTGTTCGAGGAATATCAGGATGGAAAGTTTATCGAGAGGAGCCTCCGCGCAAACTTTCCCCTGCGCGTGATAGCCATGACATCGGATGATCTACGAAGGACCACCGGCTATGATTTGGTTGTCCTGAATCGTGCGGAACGTTCTGACACGGTTTCGGTCATGATCGGATTTGCAAAGGACCAGTTCAACTTTCCGAACCTCACATCTCTGGTTTCCTTCGTCGATTCGACAGGGAGCGCATTCTTCCTGTTGACTGGAAGAATCAACGAGGATGCCTGGACGGATATCCTGATGTTTGCAGGGGCGCCCGGCAGGAGAATGGGAATCTTGTATGCGCGCGGTCAAGGGGAATTTGCGGATACGGTTTCCTGGGTTGAGAATATTCAACCCCTGAACGAAGACGGTGTAATTCTTGATGATGTGGATGGTAACAACCGGACGGACATTGTGTATCTGGATGGTGAGAAACAGGCAGTGATGGTTGCATACCAGCAGTTTGCCGGCGTGTTTCGTTCACCGGCGCTGATTCAAGCCGCAACCGGCGTTCGGGGAATCGAGGTTGCATCATTGAAACGCCCCGGAATTCGTGATCTCATTCTGTCACATACTCACAAAGGAAAAATCTCGATTGTCTTTGATCCGTTCAGGGCCCCTTAACCAGAGGCGACATTGAGCATATGAGTTACGCAGTAGAAGTAGAAGGATTGCGGAAAGTGTACGGCAGGTCTGCCGTGCTGAACAACGTGAGTTTCTCGTTGAAGCCGCATGAAGCGCTGTTGATTACCGGCAGGAATGGCTCCGGGAAATCCACACTCTCGAAGATCCTTGTTGATCTGCTTTCTCCGACGAACGGCAAGGTCAGCGTCCTTCCCGGGTCCGCCCCCGAACACCGGCACCTCAATATCGGATTTGTAGCGCCGTATTTGCAACTGTTCGATGAGTTCACGGCAATGGAACATCTTGAACTTGCCCGTA
>CAZWIN010000249.1:1945-4740 GCA_964633855.1 uncultured Chitinophagales bacterium | reverse complement strand
GCTTGTTGCAACTCGGGATTATCATCCGTCCGCTCAAGGCGTTCGGACTTCCTCATTGTGTACGAATCACGATAGGAACACGTGAAGAAAATGAACGGCTTCTGGCCGCGCTAAAACAGATAGCCATTCCTTCCACCCTGTCATAAGGAATACTCATGCAAGTCTCCGGAACTGAAACAGCCGCGGATAATATTGTTGATTTCCTGCCTATCAACGGCACGGACTATGTGGAATTTTACGTCGGCAACGCAAAGCAATCAGCACATTTCTACCGTTCTGCTTTCGGGTTCACACTTGTTGCGTACCGGGGCCCTGAAACGGGCACACGAGACCGGGTCTCGTACGTACTTCAACAGGATAAGATCCGCCTCGTCCTCACCACACCGCTTTCGCCGGAGCATCCCATCAGTGAGCATATTAAGCTCCATGGCGATGGCGTGCACGATATCGCCCTCTGGGTTGATGATGCCACCTCTGCGCACCGGGAAACCGTGAAACGTGGCGCCAAATCTGTGATGGAGCCCACAGTTATTAAGGATGAGTCTGGCCACATTTGTATGTCGGCAATTGCGACCTACGGGGAAACAATCCATACATTTATAGAACGTAAGGGTTATTCAGGAATTTTTATGCCGGGCTTCAAACCGGTTGAAGGCAACGACAGCGTTGCACGTCCCGTAGGGCTGAAGTACATTGACCACATGGTGGGGAATGTCGGCTGGGGACAGATGAACACATGGGTGAAGTTCTACGAAGACGTCATGGGGTTCAAACTGTACCAGCATTTTGATGATAAGGACATCAGCACGGAATATTCGGCGTTGATGTCCAAGGTTATGGCGAACGGCAACGGTAGGATCAAGTTCCCTATCAATGAGCCTGCAACGGGCAAGCGCAAATCACAAATTGAGGAGTACCTTGATTTTTACCGCGGGCCGGGTGTACAGCACATTGCTATGGCAACTGACAATATCATCGAGACAGTCAGTCATTTACGGACACAAGGAATAGAATTTCTCCGCGTGCCGAACACATACTACCAGGAACTTGTTGGCAGAGTCGGGAAAATTGACGAGCCTCTTGACAAGCTTGCCGCACTTGGAATTCTGGTTGACAGGGATGACGAAGGGTACATGCTCCAGATATTTACCAAGCCCGTTGAAGACAGGCCGACTCTCTTTTTTGAAATCATTCAACGCAAAGGGAGCCGGAGTTTCGGGAAAGGAAATTTTAAAGCGCTGTTTGAAGCCATTGAGCGAGAGCAAGGGATACGGGGAAACTTATAGAATCATGAATGTGATTTTTTCAGGAGATCAGTGTACATGGAGGTGAATATGAGACGACGGACTATAGTTGCTGTGATACTTCTTTGCTGTCTGGCTTCCCTGAACGGGAAGCTCTTGGCACAGGGCTGGGTGACTCAAACGAGCGGTGTGACCAACACCTTGTTTGAGGTCCACTTCCGCGATAACAACCTCGGAACAAGCGTCGGGTCAGGCGGAAGAATTATTCAAACTGCAAACGGCGGGTCAACCTGGTTCAGTACAACCAGCGGGACTTCAACTGATCTTTACGGCGTTGACTTTGCAAGCCCGAATATCGGCATTATTGTTGGCAATGTCGGTACGATGCTCAGAACGACAAATGCCGGTGCATCGTGGACGCTCCTCCCATCCATCACAACAGAAAACCTGCGGGGTATTTCTTTTTCCGACACGTTAATCGGAACGATCGTTGGCGTCAACGGCACCATACTCCGGTCAACCAACGCAGGCGCAACCTGGACGGCAATTCGCGGAGTGACGGGAACGCTGTTTGAAGTCTCTTTTGTTACGGAGAATATCGGAACTGTTGTCGGCGCGGATGGCCTTATTCTCAGAACCACCAATGGCGGAACTTCATTCACTCCCCAGACAAGCGGTACAAACGCCACATTGTTCGGTGTTTCATTTATCGATGTGAATAATGGCATTGTAGTCGGTGGGGGAGGAAAAATCCTCCGCACAACAAATGGCGGACAAATATGGACAATTCAGAATAGCGGTACTTCAGGTATACTCACCGCCGTTCAGATGGTAAGCACGAGCATTGGATACGCAACAGGCGACGCGGGACTGGTATTAAAAACTACCAATGGAGGAAGCACATGGCTTGGCCAGAATAGCGGCACTGTTGCAGATCTCAAGGAAATATTCTTCTCTGATGCTGACCACGGAACTGCAGTAGGCGTAGGAGGCGCGGTGATCAGAACAACCACCGGGGGGCAGGGAACAACGGGGAGCTACCCTGTGTCGATCGACTGGAACCTTATCTCCGTACCTTTGACTGTTGCCAATTATTCAAAGAGCTTTCTCTACCCCACTTCAACATCATTTGCATATTCGTTTGATTCGGCGGCAGGATACCAGGTAGATACGCTCCTGAAAAACCGTGTCGGTTACTGGCTGAAGTTCGATGCTGCACAATCCATACAGATGACCGGTACTCCAAGAACAAGAGACACCATCAATGTAAAGACCGGTTGGAATATCATCGGCTCGATTGCGAATCCGGTTGCCGTTACTGCGATTACAACAATTCCGGGATCGCTTATTGAACCGGGCACAATTTACGGTTTCAACGCTGGATATACACCGGCGGATACAATAAAGCCCGGAAAAGGATACTGGGTGAAGGTCACCGGGCCGGGCAAAATCATCCTGGCAAATCCGTAGCCATAATACGCAAGGCTGTTTGAATGAGGGAAAGGATCAATATTATGAAACTGATCATGATGACGCTGCTGGTGGTGAACC